>CALZLD010000137.1 GCA_945788225.1 uncultured Clostridia bacterium | reverse complement strand
TTCCAGAAGGGATATATGCTTGGCGACAAGGTAATAAGACCGTCAATGGTAGTAGTTGCAAACCCCTAAAAACAAATAATCCATACAAGAAAAAATGAAAGAAGGAATTTATATGTCAAAAATCATTGGTATCGACCTTGGTACAACAAACTCTTGCGTAGCAGTTATGGAAGGCGGAAACGCCGTTGTTATCGCAAACTCTGAGGGTGCAAGAACAACTCCCTCGGTTGTAGGTTTTTCAAAAACAGGTGAAAGACTTGTAGGTCAGGTTGCAAAGCGTCAGGCTGTTGCTAACCCCGACAAGACAATATCTTCAATCAAGAGACATATGGGCTCTGATTACAAGGTTAGCATCGACGGCAAGGATTACACTCCTCAGCAGATTTCAGCTATGATACTCCAGAAGCTCAAAGCAGACGCTGAAAGCTATCTCGGGGAAAAGGTTACAGAGGCTGTTATCACAGTTCCTGCATACTTCACAGACGCACAGCGCCAGGCTACAAAGGACGCAGGACAGATTGCAGGTCTTACAGTAAAGAGAATTATCAACGAGCCTACTGCGGCTGCTCTTTCATACGGCATTGACAAGGAAAACGACCAGAAGGTTATGGTTTACGACCTCGGCGGCGGTACATTCGATGTATCTATTATCGAAATGGGCGACGGCGTTCAGCAGGTTCTTGCAACGGCAGGTAACAACCGTCTCGGCGGTGACGACTTCGACGAAAGAATCATCAACTGGATGGTCGAGGAATTCAAGAAGGCAGAAGGCATTGACCTTCGCGGCGACAAGATAGCTATGCAGCGTCTTAAAGACGAGGCTGAAAAGGCAAAGATTATGCTTTCGTCAACTCCTTCGGCTCCTATCAACCTCCCCTTCATCACAGCTGACGCAACAGGTCCTAAGCACCTTGACCTTACACTTTCTCAGGCTAAGTTCAACGAGCTTACTTCTGACCTTGTTCAAGCTACAATGGGCCCCGTAAAGCAGGCTCTTTCCGACAGCGGTCTTAAAGCAAGCGAGCTTGACAAGGTTCTTATGGTCGGCGGTTCTTCAAGAATTCCCGCTGTTCAGGAAGCTGTAAAGAACTTTATCGGCAAGGAACCCTTCAAGGGCATCAACCCCGATGAATGCGTTGCACTCGGTGCGGCTCTTCAGGGCGGCGTTCTCGGCGGAGATGTAACGGGACTTCTTCTTCTCGATGTTACTCCCCTTTCGCTCGGTATTGAAACCGCAGGCGGAGTTTGCACAAGAATGATTGAAAGAAACACAACTATCCCCACAAAGAAATCTCAGGTATTCTCAACATACGCAGACAACCAGGAAGCTGTTGACATCAACATTCTTCAGGGTGAAAGAGAATTCGCAAAGGACAACAAGCAGCTCGGTATGTTCCGACTTGACGGAATTGCTCCCGCTCCCCGTGGTGTTCCCCAGATTGAAGTAACATTCGATATCGACGCAAACGGTATCGTTCATGTTTCGGCTAAGGACCTCGGCACAGGCAAGGAGCAGAACATCTCCATCACAGCTTCAACAAATATGTCCAAGGACGACATTGACAAGGCTGTCAAGGAAGCTGAGCAGTATGCCGAAGAAGACAAGAAGCGCAGAGAGGCTGTTGATACAAAGAACAATGCCGAAAATCTTGTATTGCAGTGCGAAAAGGCTTTGAAGGATTTTGGCGACAAGGTTCCCGAAGCAGACAAGAACGCTATTCAGCCTAAGATTGACGCTCTCAAGGAAGCTTGCAAGGGCGACGATACAGCAGACATCAAGGCAAAGACCGATGAGCTTTCAAAGGCTATTCAGGAGCTCTCAACAAAGGTTTATCAGCAGGCAGGTGCCGCTCAGGGACAGCCCGATATGAACGCAGGCGCTGATATGGGCAACGGTGCGGCAGGCGGAAATGGTCCTGACGATGTTGTTGACGCAAACTTTACAGAAGCATAATCAGAATAACTTCTAAAGGAACGACGGTAGCGGAATTTTTCCGTTACCGTAAGTTTCGTATGAAGTTTAAAGGAGGATTTCCTTTGGCAGATAAAAGAGATTATTACGAAGTGCTTGGAATTCAGAAGGGCGCTTCTGAGGATGAGATAAAAAAGGCTTATCGTTCGCTTGCAAAGAAATATCACCCCGACCTTAACCCCGACAACAAAGAGGCAGAAGAAAAGTTCAAAGAGGTGAACGAGGCTTACGAGGTGCTTTCGGACCCGTCGAAGAAAGAACGCTATGACCAGTTCGGTCACGCAGGCGTAGACCCGTCATATCAGGGCGGAGGCTTTAACGGCGGATTTTCGGGCGGAGGCTTTACGGGCGGATTCGGAATGGAGGATATTTTCGACAGTCTTTTCGGCGGTGGAGTTTTCGGAGGAGGACGGTCGTCTAACCCGAATGCCGCAAGAAGAGGTCAGGATATTCAGCAGAACATAACAATAAGCTTTATGGAAGCCTGCAACGGCGTCAATACAGATATAAATATTGAAAAGCTTGAAAAATGTGATGAATGCGGAGGAAACGGTTGTGCTAAGGGAACTCAGCCCGACACCTGCCCCGAATGTCACGGAACAGGTCAGGTAAGAGTTCAGCAAAGAACGCCTTTCGGAGTAATCTCAAGCGCAAAGACCTGCTCGAGATGTAACGGACGAGGAAAGGTCATTAACAATCCTTGTTCAAAGTGTGGCGGATACGGAAGAACGAGAGTCAACAAAAAGCTCAATGTAAGTATCCCCGCAGGAATTAACGACGGTCAGACGATAAGACTTTCGGGACAAGGCAACAACGGCGTAAACGGAGGTCCTTCGGGAGATGTTCTTCTTACTGTAAGCGTAAGGCCAGACCCATTGTTTGTCCGCGATGATTATGATATTCATGTTGATATACCCATTACCTTTGCTCAGGCGGCTCTCGGCGACGAGATAGTTGTTCCGACAATTGACGGCAAAGTAAAATATACTGTCCCCGAAGGAACTCAGACGGGTACTGTTTTCAGACTGAAAGGAAAGGGCGTAAAGCGTCTTAACAGTTCGTCAAGAGGCGACCAGTATGTAAGAGTTTATGTTGAAGTTCCCTCAAAGCTCACCAAAAAACAGAAGGACGCATTGAAGGCGTTTGAAGAAAGTCTTGAGGATGATAAGAACTACACAAAGCGTCCCGGATTTTTTGAAAAGCTGAAAAATGCGCTAAAATAAACAATTAAGGGCATCGGAAAATTTTCCGATGCCCTTTTGTATTAAAATATCTATTTGCGTAGAACAAACGAGCCGATAAGTCTTTTAAGCATTGCCGACTGGCTTGAAAGTTCTTCCGAAGCGGCGGCGCTTTGCTCGGCTGTAGCGGAGTTTGTCTGGACAACGCCCGATATCTGGTCTATTCCCGATGAAATCTGACCTGCGGAAACAGCCTGTTCCCTGCTTGCCTCGGCGATGGTATTAACAAGCTTGCTTACTCCGACAGAAGCCTCGTAGACTTTATTCATAAGCTCGGCTGTTTCTGCAACAATTGCATTGCCGTTCTTAACCGCGTCAACCGATTCCTGAATAAGAGCTGTCGTATTATTTGCCGCTTCAGCCGATTTGCTTGCAAGATTTCTTACCTCATCGGCAACTACCGCAAAGCCTTTTCCTGCCTCGCCTGCTCTTGCGGCTTCGACAGCGGCGTTAAGCGCAAGTATGTTTGTCTGGAACGCGATATCCTCTATCGTTTTGATAATCTTACTGATTTCTTCGGACGAATGATTTATCTTTTCCATTGCAACAACGAGCTTGTCCATATGCTCATTTGCTCTACGCATTGCGTCGCTTGATTCGTCTGTACTCTTCCTTGCAATTTCACAGCTTTCATAAGTGCTGTTGATATGCTGTGTTATCTCGGCGATAGTAGCCGCAAGTTCTTCAACCGAGCTTGCCTGCTTGATTGCACCGTGCGAAAGCGACTGCGCGCCCGCGGAAACCTGCTCGGAGCCGTTTGAAACATGGTCGGCGGCGATATTTATCTGAGAAAGTGTACCGCTGAGTCTGTCGCTTATCGTGACAACGGAATTGTGAAGTCCCGCAAAGTCGCCCTTATAATATGAAGCGTTGCAAGCGGTATCAACATTGAAATTACCGTCTGACATTGCGCTAAGTATGCGGTCTATGTCGTTGATAATAATGTTTATCTCATC
>CALZLD010000136.1 GCA_945788225.1 uncultured Clostridia bacterium | reverse complement strand
TCATCATATTTTTCAACAAAATCAACAATAGGCGTTGTCATAGTCTTCCTCCGAAATCATTTTTTCTTAATTTAATATAGAGCTTTAACCTTTCGGCAATATTCTTTCTCGCCCTTAAAACAGTTCTCGATACGGTAGATTTTGAAACTCCGCAGCGTTCTGCAATCTGCGGCATAGTAAGTCTTTCGCCGTAGTACATAACGACATATTGCCTCTGTTTAGGGGTTAATTCTTGGTTAACAACATAGCTTATCGCTTTTCTGACAAGCTCCCTTTCATATTTTTCATCCGACGGGGCATCGGATGAAAAATTCTGCTTGCTTATCGCTTTGGCGCAGGCTATGTCAAATGGAACACGAACTTTTCCCAAATTTACTCACCTTCAATCAGAATAATAGGCGAATAGTTTTTATTCTCGCCATAAATCAAGCAAAAACAAGAAAATAGTATTCCGAAATTCCTCGGTTAAAGTATAGAACATTTGTTCTGTTTTGTCAACGGAAAAGAGAAAAATGAAATATACTATGTATTTTTTGAAACAGTAAATACAAAATACTATTGAAAACCGAAAATATATGATATATAATTAAGTATATATTTTTTAAAGAGGATTTATCAGATGAAAAAAGAATTTGTTTTTTTAATAGCGCTTTCGCTTTGCCTTATCACACTTGTTTTCTTCACCACTCTGCCGGGCAGATTAAGAGCGGACAAGGCAGCCGAAAGCTCGCAGAGCACATCTGAAACAACAACAGAAACAACTCTGCAGACAACCGTTGCAACAGAACCCGAACCCGAAGCGGACAATCCGTGGGCGCTGTATGTTGTCAGCGAAAAGCACCCATTGCCCGACGATTTCAAGGTCTACCCCAAAAAAATTCAGGGCGATTATGAAATGGACTACCGCGCCGCAAATTATTTCATAGATATGGTCAACGCCGCCGCCGAAGACGGAATTGAGATAAAGGTCGTTTCGGCTCTGCGCACGATAGAGTATCAGAAAAATCTTCTTGACAGAGAGATAGCCTCATTCAAAGCGCAGGGGTATTCGGACGAGGAAGCGTACAAAAAAGCGGTCGAGGGTGTTGCCTTACCCGGAGCAAGCGAGCATAACGCAGGCCTTGCCGTTGACCTTAATTCCCTTGAAGAATCCTTTGAAAACTCGGACGAGTTCAGATGGCTTGACGAACACGCGCACGAATACGGCTTTATTTTAAGATACCCAAAGGACAAAAAAGACATCACGGGGATATACTATGAGCCGTGGCATTACAGATTTGTAGGTGTATATCACGCAGGAAAGATAAAGGAAAGCGGTCTTACGCTTGAAGAATACTGCGAACAGAGAGGAGTCTGAAAATGGGCGGAAGAAATCAGAAGCTCAAGCTTTTATATCTTGCAAAGATTTTTTATGAAAAGACCGACGAGCATAATCATCTCACCTTTGCCGAGATTAAGGACGAGCTTGAAAAGTATGAAGTTGAGACCGAGAGAAAAACCTTTTATGACGATATAAGACTGCTCCGTGAATTCGGAATGGATATAGAGTCGGAAAGAGCGAAGAATTTCGGATATTATCTTTCGTCACGGGACTTTGAACTGCCCGAGCTGAAAATTCTCGTTGACGCTGTTCAGTCCTCAAAATTTATCAGCGAAAGAAAATCGTCGGAGCTGATAAGCAAGCTCAGTTCTTTAACCAGCGAGGCTCAGGCAAAACAGTTGAAAAGAAAGCTGTATATTTCAAACAGCGCAAAAACCGACAAGAACACCTACTATAACATTGACGCTATCCACACTGCGATATATGAAAACAGACAGCTTTCATTCAGGTATTACGAATGGAGCCAGAGCAGTTCTCACGCTATGAAAAGCCTGCGCCGAAACGGAGAAAATTATGTGATAAGTCCGTTTGCGCTTGTGTGGGACAACGAAAATTATTATGTCGTGGCATATTATAAAACAAGAGAAAACATATCCCATTTTCGCGTTGATAAGATGGACAATGTTGTCGTTACCGATGAATGTCGTGAGGGGATTGAGCTTTTCAAGGATTTCAACCTTGCAGAATATACAAAAAAATCCTTCGGAATGTTCAGCGGAGAAGAGATTGAAGTCAAGCTGAAATTCATAAAGGACAATCGTCTTTTGGGAGCTGTCGTTGACAGATTTGGTAGCGACATTTACATATCCTCGCCCGACAGCGAACATTTTGCGGTAACTTTAAAGGTTACAAAAAGCCCTGTATTCTGGGGCTGGCTTTTCAGTTTCGGCTCGGATGTCGAGATTGTTTCGCCGAAAAGCTTAAAGCAGGAGTACACTGCAAGGCTGATTGATATTATTGAGAAAAATGGATAGGACTGAAGTTTCGCACTCGTGCTCGGTGCGACCTACTTTTTCACTCGCGAAAAAGTAGGCAAAACGCGACCGCTAGGCGCGGAGCCTGATTTTTTGCTGAAACGCAAAAAATCGTCAAACTCTTTCCATTCGCAACAGCTTTTGCTGCTCCATTGCAAAACTACCCGTATCATTTCCGCTCCCAATAAAAAAACAGAAACGCTCATTAGAAACAGAGAAGTTTAAATCTCTTTCGTTCTAATGAGCGTATTGTTTTTGTAGCGTTACCGAGCTACAAAATAGCGATACTAATAATGTTATTGCGAATTGCCCCGCGCGGGCACGCGCAAAGGGTATCTTGCGATACCCTTTTTATTTTAGTGACACGCCTCGCACTCGCCTATTTCTCCAACTATCGGAACAGGGTCGATACCGTTTCTGCGGTAGTAGTCGGAAAGTGCAGACTTTATTGCCTGCTCGGCAAGAACAGAGCAGTGAAGCTTTACTTCGGGCAGTCCGTCAAGAGCCTCGACAACTGCTTTGTTTGTCAGCTTCAATGCGTCGTCAAGTGAAGCGCCCTTTATCATTTCTGTCGCTATTGAAGAGGTTGCAACAGCTGCGCCGCAGCCGAATGTCTTGAACTTGACATCGGTGATAATGTTGTTTTCAACCTTGATATACATTTTCATAATGTCGCCGCATTTTGCGTTTCCTACTTCACCCACTCCGTCCGCGTCGGGAATTTCTCCGACATTACGGGGATTTGTGAAGTGGTCCATAACCTTTTCGCTGTAAATCATTTTCTATTCTCCTTTTAATTAAATCTTGTCAAAATCGACTTTTCCGCTCTGAATACTGTCCCATAAGGGCGACATCATTCTGCCCCTTTCGGCAACCTCTTTAACGGAAGCGATAATGTAATCTATCTCTTCATCGGTGATATTTTCATCGATAGAAAGTCTTAAAGAGCCGTGTGCTACCTCGTGACAAAGTCCCAGAGAAAGCAGAACATGTGAAGGGTCCAAAGAGCCCGATGTGCAGGCGGAGCCCGATGAAGCCGCTATTCCCTTGCCGTCAAGGGAAAGGAGAAGAAACTCTCCCTCAATGCCCAAAATCGAAACATTGCAGTTTCCGCAAAGGCGCTTTTCTTTGTCGCCGTTGAGCCTTGTTCTCGGAATGGTGAGCAGACCGTCAATCAGTCTGTTTCTCTTTTCTGTTACCTTTTTTATCTTTTCGGGGATATTCTCTGTTGCTATTTCAATAGCCTTTGCAAGTCCCACTATTGCTGGGACATTTTCCGTTCCCGCACGCTTGCCGCGCTCCTGCGCGCCACCGTGGATAAGGTTAGGAAGAACTATTCCCTTTCTTGCATAAAGCACGCCGATACCTTTCTGAGCGTGAATTTTATGTCCCGAAAGAGAGAGCATATCAATTCCCTGCTCCTTGACATTTATCGGGACATTTCCGACAGCCTGAACAGCGTCTGTATGAAAAAGAACGCCCTTTTCGTGACAGATTTTTGATATTTCCTCAATAGGCTGAATTGTGCCTATCTCGTTGTTCGCATACATAATCGTCACAAGCGCGGTATCGTCCCTTATAGCATTTTTGATGTCCTCAGGGTTTATAAGTCCGTTTTCGTCAACGGGAATGTATGTTACCTCATACCCCTGCTTTTCAAGAAATTCGCAGGTGTGCAGAACTGCGTGGTGCTCAAAAACAGAAGTGATGATATGTTTCTTGCCCTTTTGAGAAAGCTGTAAAGCGGTGCCCTTTATCGCCCAGTTGTCAGCCTCAGAGCCGCCGCTGGTGAAATATATCTCGTTTTCTTCCGCTCCGAGACATTCGGCAATTTTCTGCCTTGCCGCC
>CALZLD010000135.1 GCA_945788225.1 uncultured Clostridia bacterium | reverse complement strand
TTTCATCGTCGGTTATGTCAAAATCGCGCTTTAAATTTTCAATCTCGCTGTCAAGATTTTCCTTGGAGATATATCCCTCGACCACAAGAATATCAAGAACACCCATAACGCACTCGCGCTGTTTTTCGATGAGAGCAACGAGCTCTTCCTCGGACATAGCCTTTTCTTCAACGGCTATTTCGCCGAATTTTTTATCGACATTCTTCTGCATTTCGTGTATTCTTTCTATCTGTTTTTCAGTGAGAAGCTTTTCGTTGAGGGCTATTGTTCCGAGCTTTATATCGCCTTTGCGGAATTTTTCGAGAGCCTCTTCAGCCTGCAATGCAGTTATTGCTCCCTTTTCGGTAAGATAATCGCATATAAGATATTCAACCATTATATTGTCCCCCTTTTTATGATACGAAAATTACCGCAAAGGTCATTCCGAAAGCTATAAGACCGTATGCAACAATCATAACGACAAGTCCCGCGGTAGAAGTTCCGCCGAAACGCTTTATGTTCTTTTCATTAAAAGCATTTCTGGATTTCAAAAAGTTAATTCTCCTGACTGCAAAACGATAGTAATAATAATTTGCCATTGAAGCGCACAGAAACGCAAAGACATAGCCTAAAATCCAGCCTACATTGTAAATAAACATAAACAGACCGCTGTTTATGTCAATAGACGCGATAAGGTTGACAAGGGCGTTATCGGGCATATTGTATTTTGAAATCATTGAGCCCAAAAAATAAATTACCGACGGGAGCCACAGGGTAAGCTGGACCAGCAGGCAGAGTATCGAGGTGCCCGTCATTTTTCTGTATGCAAAATATGCAGGCGGACAGATAAGCGCGGAAAGGTTAAAGGTAGCCTTTCTTTTTCTCTGCTTCATCAGCTTGAATATGGGAAGAAAGAATTTATCGTTATCGCCGACAAATTGTGAAAGTTCCGACAGCTTTACTCCGTCAAAATCTTCATCGGGGTCAAATCCGCAGTATTTATCGCTGTAATCAACGGCTATCATATCGGGAAAAGGCTGTCCGTTTTCAGTCTGAGGTCCGCGCGGATTTGCCTGTGCCGATTTTTCTATTGTTATGGGGTTGCCGCACCTTTCACAGAAAAGGGCAAGCGGTTTATTCTGCGCCCCGCATTTATCGCATATAATTTTGTCGCCTATGTTCTTTGCTTTTTCTTCATTGACGCTGAAGCTCTTGTGGCTTTCGTGAAGCTCATAGCTTATGCACTCGCCCTTTTCCTTATAGCAGGAACGGTGATACGGCGTTCCGCATTCGGGGCAGACAACTATATCGTCGTCCTCGGCAAAAAGCTTTTCACAAGCCTTGCATTTAAGTCCTGTATATAAAGACATATTATCCTCCGTCATTCAGAATGTAATTATCATAATTATAGCAAAGTGCATTGTATTTGTCAACGCTGTATATAAATGATATTGACTTTGAGACGATTTTTTGATACAATATTTTTTGATTAAACGAAAGGAATTTTGATATGCTTTTACTTGATGATTTAAGAATAGAACTTGAGGGCTTTCTTCCAAAAATAAAGGAGCTTTACGGCGTTCTTGAAATTGAAAAGGCGAATACTGAAATCGAAGAACTCAAAGAGCTTTCAGCCTCCCCGGATTTCTGGAACGACCTCGAAAATTCGCAGAAAGTCCTTGCAAAAATAAAAAAGCTTGAAAACAAGGTTGCCGATTTCAAAAAGCTTGAATCGGAACTTGAAGATTGTCTTGCATACATTGAAATAGTCGGCGACGAAGAACCCGACGAGGATACTCTTCTTGAAATTCAGAAGAATGCGTCGGATTTCAAGAACGAGTATGAGACCTGCAAGCTGACAACGCTTTTAACGGGAGAGTATGACTCGTCAAACGCTATTCTCACCTTTCACGCAGGGGCAGGCGGAACGGAGGCTCAGGACTGGGCAGAAATGCTTTTCAGAATGTATAACCGCTGGGGCGAGCGTCACAACTTCAAGGTGAAAACCCTTGATTATCTTGACGGAGAAGAAGCGGGGCTCAAAAGTGCGTCAATCATTATCGAAGGTCCAAACGCTTACGGCTTTTTAAAGTCCGAAAACGGAGTTCACCGACTTGTCCGCATTTCGCCTTTCGACTCATCGGGAAGAAGACATACTTCTTTTGCGTCGGTAGAGGTTATGCCTGAAATATCGGACGATATGGAAGTTGAGATAAGGTCCGAGGACCTTAAAATAGACACATACCGTGCAAGCGGAGCAGGCGGTCAGCATATCAACAAAACCGAAAGCGCAGTAAGAATAACACATCTTCCCACGGGAATAGTCGTTGCCTGCCAGACGCAGAGAAGTCAGATGCAGAACAAGGATTACGCTATGAAAATGCTCAAAGCAAAGCTTGTTGAGATAAAAGAGCGCGAACATCTGAGCAAAATCGAGGATATCAAGGGCGTTCAGAAGGACAACGGCTGGGGCGCGCAGATACGCTCCTATGTATTTATGCCGTATACTCTCGCAAAGGACCACCGCACGAATTTTGAATCGGGCAATATAGGCGCTGTTATGGACGGCGACCTTGACGGCTTTATAAACGCTTATCTTGTCGCACTCTCTCACGGGGAATTGCAGAACACATAAAACACAAAACGGATACCGTAAAATATACGGTATCCGTTTTTCACACCTGCGCCGAAGTGACGGCAATCTCGAACCTGCTTTCTCGGAATGTAAGCAGAATTTCGTCGCCCGACTTTATCTCGCCGTTTATCAGCTTTTCGGAGATGAGATTTTCAGCCTTTTCGGCAACTTCTCTTTTAAGCGCTCTTGCACCGTATTTTTTTGTTTCGTCAGAACTGCAAAGTGCGGACACCGCCAAATCGTCGAACAAAAGAGAAATGCCTATTTTATGCGCTCTTTCCGAAAGCTCGCCTAAAAGCTTTGAAGCTATTTTTTTGAGTTCAATTTCCGAAAGGCTGTCAAAGACGACGATTTTATCTATTCTGTTGACAAATTCGGGGCTGAACCTCTTTCTTACCTCGCAAAGCACCGCCTTTTCCCTTTCGTTATCATAATTTTCAAAGCCTATCTTTTTATTTCCCGTGACTATATCTCCGCCGATATTCGAGGTCATAATGATAACGCAGTTTTTAAAGTCCGCCTTTCTGCCGTGGCTGTCCTCTATCACTCCCTCGTCAAGAATACGGAGCATAAGATTAAAAATATCGGGGTGAGCCTTTTCTATTTCGTCAAATAGGACAACGGAATAGGGCTTTCTTCTCACCTTTTCTGTCAGCTGACCGCCGTTTTCAAAGCCGACATACCCGGGAGGAGAGCCTATGAGCCTTGACGATGAAAAGCTCTCTGAAAATTCTGTCATATCTATATGAATTACATTATTTTCATCGTTGAAAAGAGCCTCGGCAAGAGCCTTGCAAAGTTCGGTTTTGCCTACTCCCGTCGTTCCGCAGAAAAGAAATGTTCCGATAGGCTTTTTCTCGTCCTTAAGACCTGTTCTGCTCCGTCTTATCGCGTTGCAAACGGCTGTTACCGCGTTATTCTGTCCTATTATTCTTTTGCGGATATTTTCTTCAAGAGAAAAGAGCCGTTTTGTTTCTCCCTCCGTGAGCCTTGAAACGGGTATGCCCGTTTTCATAGCGACAATCTCGGCAATATCGTCCTCTCCCACGGTTTCGTCACACTCTGTATTGTTTCGTTTCCTCTCTGCCGCTTCTTTTAATATGTCGAATTCGTCTGCCGATTTCACAAAAAAGCCTGAGCCCGATTTCAGCTTCTTGCGTGAGCAGGCCTCGTCAATAAGGTCTATTGCCTTATCGGGAAGAAATCTGTCGTTGATATATCTTTTTGAAAGGCTCACCGCCGCCGTTACCGCTTCGTCCGATATATTCACCTTGTGGTGCTTTTCATAACATTCTCTCACGCCCTTGAGTATACGCACTGCGTTTTCCTCGGACGGTTCTTCTATCTCGACAGGCTGAAAGCGGCGTTCCAGAGCGGCGTCCTTTTCAATATATCTGCGGTACTCCTCGGCTGTAGTCGCTCCTATAATCTGAATATCTCCCCTTGCAAGACGGGGCTTTAAGATATTTGCCGCGTCTATTGCGCCCTCAGCCGCACCTGCTCCCACTATGGTGTGGATTTCGTCTATAAAAAGAATGACATTTTCCGACGAGGCTACTTCTTCGATACAGCTTTTTATGCGTTCTTCAAAATCACCTCTGTACTTTGCCCCTGCTA
>CALZLD010000134.1 GCA_945788225.1 uncultured Clostridia bacterium | reverse complement strand
TATTCAAGTATCAGAAAGCTTTTGAATTCAAAAGAGGTATGCACATTTTCTTGCCGCGAATGTAATGAAACTGTAGAGTGCGGCGATTGGGCGTATCAGGCAAGAGACAGAAAAATCTCGGTTGCTGAATGCGTTTGCAAAAAGGGATATTTTATAAGAGTAAATTTTAGAAAGAACGCTGACAATACTTTCCGCGCAAGCAGGATGATATATGACCTTGACGAAAATAAACTTTCGCTTTATAACAAAATGATAACCCGAACAGCAAAAATAAAATCCAAAAGAAATAAATCATAAAACCAAAAAACGCTCAGCCTGTATGACTGAGCGTTTTTTGGTTTGTGTTGAATTATAGGAGTTGTCTTCTTAATTCCTCTCCACTCATCGAAGAAAGATATGCGGGAGGTACATCAAATATTGTTTTGCAACCCGTATTGCCCTCGGCATTAAGTCTTGCCGCCGCTCTTGCAAAGCAAACAAGCACACTCGCTGTAAATTCGGGATTTGAGTCAAGTTGCAATCTATACTCAATAACATGGGAATTTTCTTTATTAACGCCTGTTTTGCCGGTTCTGATAACAAATCCGCCATGAGGCATTCCGCTGTGTTCTTTAAGAAGTTCTTCTTCCGAAATAAAGTTTACGGTTGTATCATAATCGGCAAAATAGTTGGGCATACTCTTGATTTCGTTTTCAATAGCAGTCTTATCTGCACCTTCCTCAGCGACAACATAGCAAAGTCTTGTATGCTTTTCGCGTGTTGTGAGCTCGGGATTTTCGCCGTTTCTGACTCTTTCAAGCGCTTCAGGAACAGGAACGGTATACTGCTTGGCATTTTTAACACCCTTTATTCTTCTTATAGCGTCTGAATGTCCCTGAGAAACACCCTTGCCCCAGAATGTATAGTCCTTGCCGTCGGGAAGAATTGCATTTCCCAACATACGATTGAATGAGAACATACCAGGGTCCCATCCGATTGAAATGAAAGCTGTTTTTCCGCCTTTTTTAGCAGCTGCGTCAACATTTGCAAAATGCTCAGGAATTTTTGCGTGAGTATCAAAGCTATCAACTACATTGAAAAGCTCAGCAAATTCGGGAGTCTGTACGGGAAGGTCAGTTGCGCTTCCGCCGCACATTATCATAACATCAATTTTGTCTGTCATATTTTTTGCTTCATCGATTTTATAAACCTTTGCTGTCTTTGAAAGAATTTTCACCGTTTCGGGTGCTCTTCTTGTAAAAACTGCAACAAGCTCCATATCGGGATTGTTCATTATTGCACATTCGACGGCTCTTCCAAGGTTTCCGTAACCCATTACACCTATCTTAACCATATTTATTCTCCTCAAATTCAAATTTATATATTGATAAAATTATAGCATAAATGAAAGTCGATGTCAACAATCTTGCAAAAAATTCACAAAAAATTCAAGGGAATTTACAAGAACAGTCTGTAAATTCCCTTATTTAATCGGTTTATTTATTATTTTCAACCATAAGATTACATATCTGATTTGAAAGTTCAACAGGATTTTCAACCGCAATTCCTTCAATCAGCAAAGACTGAGTATAAAGCAGTTTTGTGTATTCCACGAGCTTATCCTTATCGGTCTCATAGAGCTTTTTGAGTGTTCCGAGAATAGGGTGCTCGGGATTGATTTCAAGAACTTTTTCCGCTTTGACCTTATTTCCTGTCGGATTAGGCATTCTGTTCATAATCTTTTCCATCTCAACAGTCAAAGCACCCGCGGATGTTATGCAGACAGGATGAGTTTTAAGACGTTGCGAAAGACGAACTTCCTTTATATTATCGGCAAGCTGTCCCTGCATAAAGTCAAAGAGGTCCTTATATTCTTCCGACTTCTTTTCAAGCTCTTTCTTTTCGCTTTCGGTTTCAAGGTCAAGGTCGCCCGAAGCTATTGATACAAAGTCCTTGCCGTCATAATTTGTCAGCACCTGAATTGCAAATTCGTCAACGCTGTCAAGGAAATAGAGTATTTCATATCCCTTATCGGCAAGAAGTTCAGCCTGAGGAAGAAGCTTGATGCGTTCAATACTGTCTCCCGTTGCAAAATAGATATGTTTCTGATCTTCTTTCATTCGCGAAGCATATTCTGCGAGTGTTGTCATTCCCTCATCAGAGAATGATGAACGGAACATAATGAGGTCTTTAAGTTCATCCTTATGAAGACCGAAATCGCTGTAAACGCCGAATTTAAGCTGAAGTCCGAAATTCTTGAAGAACTTTTCATATTTTTCACGCTCGTTTTTGAGCATTTTGGTAAGTTCGTTCTTTATTGTAATTTCAAGGCTCTTTTCGATAAGCTTCAACTGTCTGTCGTGCTGGAGCATTTCTCTGGAAATATTAAGGCTCAAATCCTCAGAATCAACAAGTCCCTTCACAAAGCTGAAGTGGTCGGGAATAAGGTCAGGGCATTTATCCATAATAAGTACGCCGTTTGAATAAAGCTGAAGTCCCTTTTCAAATTCCTTGGTGTAATAATCATAAGGAGCCATTGCAGGTATAAAGAGGAGCGCGTCATAAGATGCTGCGCCTTCATTCTTAACATGCATATACTTTATCGGCGCCTGATAATCATAGTATTTATCAAGGTAGAAATTGGTGTAATCATCCTCAGTAAGTTCATTTTTATTCTTACGCCAGATAGGAACCATACTGTTGAGAGTCTGATTTTCTATATGTGTTTCATATTCGTTATCTGTTCCCTCTTTAAGATGCTGATGTGAAACATCCATCTTGATAGGATAACGAATGTAATCGGAATACTTCTTGATAAGACTCTGGATTTTTGATTGTTCAAGATATTCGCTGTATTTTTCATCCTCGCCGTCTTCTTTAAGATAAAGAACAATATCCGAACCATTGCTTTCCTTTTCGGCAGGAGTAACCTCGTAGCCGTCAGCACCATTTGACGACCACATATATGCCTCGTCAGAACCGTAAGCCTTTGAAGTAACAGTTACTTTATTGGCAACCATAAAAGCAGAATAGAAACCTACTCCGAACTGGCCTATTATGTTGACATCATCGCCTGTTTCATTTTCTTTCTTAAATGCAAGCGAGCCGCTCTTTGCGATTGTACCAAGGTTGTTTTCGAGTTCTTCCTTTGTCATACCGATGCCATTATCGGATATCGTTATCGTTCTTGCGTTCTTATCAAGCTTTATGTCTATCGCAAAATCATCTCTGTTGAGGGCATTGCCCGAATTAAGAGAGTTGAAATACATTTTATCGATAGCGTCGCTTGCATTTGAAATAAGCTCACGAAGAAAAATTTCTTTATGAGTATAGATAGAGTTAATCATCATTTCAAGAAGTCTTTTGGACTCTGCTTTAAACTGTTTTTTTCCCATAACAATCTTCCTTTTTTCATTTTTAGCACTCTTGCGCTTCGAGTGCTAATTAGAGTATACCATCGCAGAATTAAAAATCAAGTCATTTAATAAAATATCTACATAATATTTAAAATTTATTCACAATTAGCGTTTTTCATAACCGTAATTACTTCTTCCATAAGGTCAACAGGTTTTATGTCGTTGATGATTTTTACGCTGATATATGAATTATTTTGTGTTCCGTTAAATAAAACTCTCTTTTTATATCTTGCTAAAAGTGCTTTAAGCTGAGCTTCATCTGCGGATTCAAGATAAAAGAGAATATTCTCTCCCCTTTGCACAATTTCTGTAATACCGAGTGACAAAGCCTTATTTCTGAGAAGCGCAATTCGAATAAGTCCTCTTATCGCCCTTGGAGGATTTCCGTAACGGTCGGTAAACTCTTCTATCAAATCGTTTGCGTCCTGCTCCGTTGTAACTGAGGCTATCTTTCGGTACGCGTCAAGTCTTGCCGAAGTGTTTTCAATATATTTTTCTGGAATATGCGTCTCAATCTGAATATCGACGCGACATTCCTTTGTTTCTTTCGGCAAAGGCTCACCTTTTTGCTCAGCTATAGCTTCCGAAAGGAGTTTAAGATACATATCATACCCGACAGCTTCCATATGACCGTGCTGTTTTCCACCCAGAATAGAACCTGCTCCGCGGATTTCAAGGTCGCGCAGGGCAATTCTGAATCCGCTTCCGAATTGAGTAAATTCTCTTATAGCATCAAGTCTTTTGGCGGCAATCTCGGTCAGAACCTTTCCCCTTGTAAACATAAAATAGGCAAATGCTCTTCTGTTTGAACGACCTACCCTTCCTCTTAACTGATACAACTGCGAAAGTCCCATTCTATCTGCGTCTTCAAT
>CALZLD010000133.1 GCA_945788225.1 uncultured Clostridia bacterium | reverse complement strand
CGGCATTAAACTCATGGCGCAACGCTTCAGGACCGCTGTGTACAGCATAATGCTTTGCGCAGGCAGCGGCTTTCATTGTTTTTCCTTTACCCTGCAAGCCTTTTACAAATGCTTTGCCGTTTTCGGCAGTAAGATACGGGTCTTCGCCGTAGGTTTCGTGTCCTCTGCCCCATCGTGGGTCACGGAAAATATTTATATTTGGTGCCCAGAAGGTCAGTCCCTTGTATATATCTCTGTCATCGTATTTTATATATGCATTATACTTTGCACGAGCTTCCTCAGCGGTTATTTCCGCCACCTTCCCTGTCAGCTCCGTATCAAACATAGCCGCCAGCCCGATAGCCTGAGGAAACATTGTAGCTATACCCGATCGAGCAAGACCGTGCAGTCCCTCGTTCCACCAGTTGTATGCAGGAATGCCCAGTCTTTTTATTGCAGGAGCGTCGTATCTGAGCTGAGAAGCCTGCTCATCCACCGTCATTTCATCAACCAGTGAAATCGCTCTTTCCTCTGCAGAAAGAGTGGTGTCAAGATATTTTTTCATAGGGATCTTCCTTTCATTTTATTTTATTGCATCAGTATTCTTTTTCTTCATTTTTCATATCGGAGTAAACATTGGTTGGATTACAATCGTATTGTAACGCACTATCTTCCATTTGACAAGTGTTTTTGAGAAAATGAAGAAGTATTACCCCGATTGCTTATTCAATAAAATAGGCGTCCGAAAAAAATGTTTACTTGACAAGCATTCAAACATATGATATAATGCGATAAACCCTTTGCACTGCATATAAATCTACAGTACAAACCGAGCAGACCGTGACACACCGTCATGGAGTCGGGTCACATGAGTGACAGTGGGATGATTCATCCACGGGACAGTAGTTGCTATTACTGATTCGTGGGTGTTTTTTTGTACCTTTTTTGCCTGACACCCACACATATCTGGTGCCATAGAGTTATCTTGAATTTTTGGAGGTAACCGATATGGAAAAAAGCAAAGCAATCACAAGAGAGAATACCGTTACAGAAAACGAGTTTCAGAGAACAGCGAACAAGGTGTCGTTTTCACCATTGTCGGAAATATGATACTGTCAGTGGTTAAACTGCTGGCGGGAATTATAGCTCGTTCGGGAGCTATGATAAGCGACGCTGTTCATTCCGCTTCCGATGTATTCAGCACCTTTGTGGTCATTATCGGCATTAAGTTTGCGTCAAAAAAGCCCGATAAAGAACACCCATACGGACATGAGCGTATGGAATGCGTGGCGGCTATAATACTTGCCGTGGTGCTGTTTATTACAGGTCTTGGAATAGGTATTGACGCATTAAGAAAAATTTTAAGCGGTAATTATAGCGAGCTACAAATCCCCGGTGTTCTTGCGCTGATAGCGGCAATAGTGTCTATTGTCAGCAAGGAAGCAATGGAAAAAATGGTGGACCACTCCTGCGACGAAGAAACAGAAAAACAGATACACGACTGTATTATGAAAAATGAAAATGTCAAAGGAATAGACCTTCTTCAGACCCGTATATTCGGAAACAAGATATATGTTGATGTTGAAATTCAGGCGGAAGTTTCATATACTCTTCAGGAGGCGCACGATATTGCCGAAGTGGTACACGACGAGATAGAGCAGAGCTTTCCGAAGGTAAAACATATTATGGTCCATGTCAATCCTGCAAGTGAGGAGAATGAATAAATGGAAAAACTGATATACAAGCTTGCAGCAGATTTTCACTCAGAGGGTTTACTTCCCGAAATTTGCAGAATGGACTATATGTATGCAAATATTATGGGCAATTGCTTTGAGCGCACCAAAACCCTTGGCGACGGCGATGACTGCTGTAATTGCCGCTATTTTAAGAAAGGTGATTGTAAGTAGTCGCCCGAAAAGGGGATTGATGACAGAAAGTAAATATAAGACGATACACAAAATTTGTGGATATAACGGTTTCAAACTTTATCTTCATCTGTTTTGACCTATCGGCAAAGAAATTTTGTTTTATCAGCATGGGCATTAGTAGACTGAAAAAGGGCATAAGAAAACCGCCTCAGTTTTTAGGGCGGTTTTGCAAAATTCTTCAAGTGTTTCGCCAGTAAGACTAAGGTAGTAGGCAAGGTTTTCTTCGGAAAGTTGAGAAACATCATATATTCAGTGTCATCTGACATAATTATATTTTCATTCTTTTCGTATTTTTCATTTAATATTTTTTCAAGTTGTTCCAATGATGAGCAAAATAATCGGGAATAATACCGATTATTTTGACTTTTATTTTTTACTGAGCACACTATGAAGTGCCTCGATTACTTCCTCCATGTTTATCGGTTTGGAAATAAATCCGTTCATACCGCAGTCTGATGCGGCTTTTCTGTCCTCGTCAAAGGCATTTGCGGTCATAGCGACTATGGGAATAGAAGAAAGCCCCTTATCCTCCAACGCTCTTATGTTCTTTGTTGCTTCATAGCCGTTCATAACAGGCATCTGAATATCCATAAGCACAAGATCATAATAACCGTGCTTTGAAGCAGCTATCGTATCAACCGCTACCTTACCATTTTCGGCAGTATCTACAATAAATCCATACTCGTTAAGTATCTCAAAAGCGATCTCACGGTTAAGCTCGTTGTCCTCGACAAGCAGGATATGCTTGCCCTTAAAGTTGTCGGTTTCTTCTGTAACGGGTAGAACATTTTCTTCCTCTTTTTGTTGATGACCGAGCGCTTTAAGGAGCGACTCACGAAGATCTGACATAAACATAGGCTTAGAGCAGAATGCGGTAACTCCTGCAGCCCTTGCTTCGACCTCAATATCCGACCAGTCATAGGCTGTAAGGATAATTATGGGCGTATCATCTCCGAGAGCTCGAATTTGTCTTGTTACTTCAATACCGTTCATATCGGGTAGACGCCAGTCGATGATATAGGCGTGAAAAGCGTCGTTCATTTCAATAGACTGTCTTGCACGAAGAACAGCCTCTCTGCCCGACAATGTCCACTCGGAGCGCATTCCGACCTGAACAAGCATTTTTGTAACGCTGTCGCAGGTGTTAAAGTCATCATCAACAACAAGAGCTTTAAGTCCCGAAAGCTCAGCGATTTTTTCAACAGCCTTGCGTTCGGACTGTAATTTCAGACACAAATTGATGATGAACTCCGTTCCCTTGTCCTGCTCACTATGCACTTCAATAGTTCCGCCCATCATATCAATGATGTTCTTTGAAATCGCCATACCAAGACCAGTACCCTGAATCCTGCTGACAGTCGATGAGCGTTCACGCTCAAAGGGTTCAAATACATGCTCCACAAACTCGGGGCTCATACCTATACCCGTGTCCTTTACACGAATTTCGTAAAGTCCCTTTCCCTCGGGGGCATTATGTATCTGCGTGACGCGGACGGAAACCGTTCCGCCGGAGGGAGTGAATTTTACTGCGTTGGATAGCAGATTAAGCAATACCTGATTTATTCGTGTTTTGTCGCAGATAACATCTTCGTCTGAAACATCAATAACATCCATAAACAGCTCAAGCTGTTTTGCGTGTATCTGTCCGTTGATAATAGTCTTGATGTCGTGGAGCATATCCGAAAGATTTGCTTCTGTTTCGTCAAGCTTTATCTTTCCGCTTTCAATACGGCTCATATCGAGAATATCGTTGATAAGCGAAAGCAGATGATTACTTGAAGAAAGTATCTTTGAAAGATAATCCTTTACCCTTTCGGTATTTTCAACATTCGCCATTGCAAGAGTAGAAAAACCGATAATCGCATTCATAGGTGTACGGATATCATGGGACATATTTGAAAGGAAGGTACTTTTTGATTTGCTGGCAGCCTCCGCAATGCTGAGTGCGTCCTCTGCCGCAATACGAAGCTCGTTAAGCTCCTGATTATTCTGCTGTTCGATCTTCACAAGCTGATTGCTTCGCTGAACCATAATAAAGCTTATTACAGCAAGCAGCATCACAATCGCCAGAACAGATGTAATGATTATCTGTACCTTAAAGGTTGAGTTCATCATATCCATTGTGCTGACCGCAACACACTCCGCAGGTATCAGCAACATCAGAGTCATATCATATGTTTCTATGGTCGTAAGGCAATAGAAATACTCTGTACCGTCCAGCATAATGTTTGCGGTAGCAATACCATCACTCAGAAGCCGCTCTTTGATAATATTGAAATCCGTTTCCTGTATATACTCTGCTTCTTCCAGAGCCTTGAAAATATTCCTCACCCCGAAAATATCATCATCTGCGTCGTAATATGCCATAGTACCGTTTTTCTTGATAATATAGGTTGCCGCATTTCC
>CALZLD010000132.1 GCA_945788225.1 uncultured Clostridia bacterium | reverse complement strand
AAAAGAATTCTCACTTTATGCGCCTTATCGACGATAAAAAGCTGTCATCGGCGGAATAAATTTAAAGGACATTGAGGTTGAAACTCAATGTCCTTATTTTTTTATAAAAGTAAAACAGCCTCCGATAAAGGAGGCTGTTTTGGGGGAAGGAGAAAAAATGAAAAAAATCAAATTTTAGAATAGCCAAAGCTGTTAACAATGGCGTCAATTTTATGGTTATTCCTGCAATGAGGACATTCCGAAGCGGGATAGGTCTCATAACCTTCGATATCCTCTCCGGAGAAAATGCTGTCGACTTCAATATCTTCATCAAGTGTCGACGCATTGAAAAGTGCGGAAACTCCGTTTACTATTCCGCCGTAATATTCGATACAGTCAATGGAACGCTTGATAGTCTTGCCCGTTGTTGCGGAGGCTATCAGCAGAATGACATTTTTGTCAATAACCATCGGCTGAACATTATCTCTGAAGATCATCTGGCTGTTTGTGTTGAACTCGGGGGTGATAACATTTATCGACCTATTGCTGTTCATAAGATACATATCGTTCTTTGAAAGCTCAATAGCCATATAAGCGCCGATAATTTCACAACCGTCAAGACATACGATAGTGTCAACGGGAGTGTTTGTGTATCTTGCCGAAAGAGTCTTAGCAGCCTCAATAGCAGAGGAGGAGTTATATTTAACCCCCGACATATCAATGTAATAGTTGATATGCGAATGGTTGGTCGCAAAATGCCCCTGCATAACATTTATGGAAATCTTAGGGTTCTTATTTGAAAAAATCCTTATTCTTCCTGTATCGAGCATCTTAAAAACCCTCCCAACTCTTTGCTGAAATAAATTATATCACACAAAGCCTTTTATAGCAATAGTCTTTCTATTTTTTTGTTAAATCAATCAATTTGAACACCGTGTTTTTTGGTTAATTGTGACAACTTTTTGAAAAATACGCTTAAATATGTATTATTTTAAAAAAACTGTTTACAATATACTTTAAATATGGTATTATTATATTAATAATAGGTATTTGTACCTATTTACTGATAAATTTTTCCAAATGAGTTGGAATATTTGTCAGAAAAAGGGGCTTGACAATTCTGTCAAGAAAATCCTTATTATGAATATAATAATACAGCCCTTATTTTTGAGGGTATACGATTATCATAGCGCAGGGAGGTGGCAGTATGATAATTCAGCACAACTTATCGGCTATTTCAGCCAATAACCGATTGCACACAAATCAGTCGGAGCTTTTGAAAAGGCTTGAACGCTTATCTTCGGGGTATTCTATAAACCGCGCGGGCGACAATGCTGCCGGTCTTGCGATTTCAGAAAATATGCGCGGCAAGATTGCAAGTATTTCATCGGCGACAAGCAACGCGCAGGACGGTATCTCTCTTTTGCAGACTGCCGACGGCGCTCTGGGAAGAACGCATACTCTCTTGCAGGTTATGTCAAAGATGTCGGTCTTAGCGGCAAATGCTACCTACTCAGATATTATCGACAGAGCGGCATTACAGCTTGAATTTGAAAATATGATGGAAGAAATAGACGATATTGCGGGAACAACCGACTTCAACAAGGTATTTCTTCTTGATGGCAGTCTTTCGGGCAATTCCCGACTTAACCTTGCTATCTGCGATAAAACAGCAGGGGAGGACGATTATTGTTCTGTCGAAATTGACAAGATGGACTGCGAAAGCCTTGGCATAAAGGATTGTTCGGTTGAAACGGCAGAAAAGGCAAACTCCTCGATAGACATAATAAATTCCGCTATCGACAAGGTTTCTCTTCAAAGAGGAAAATGCGGAGCCGTTCAGAAGAGAATAGAGCATAAATACAATGTTCTTTCAACGAAAAATGAAAATATAACAGCCTTTGAAAGCAAGCTGAGGGACGCTGACCTTGCCGCCGAGATGATGGAGTATACAAAATACGAGATACTTTCGGGAACATCTCAGGCAATGATAGCTCAGGCGAATGCAGAGCCTATGAAGGTTATTGACCTTTTATCGAATTCTGCGGTAAAACCGCTTGAAAATTCCGCAAAACAGACCGAAAAACAGCAAATCACCCAGCCTGTCAAAAAGGCGGAAACCGAAACAAAAGAATGATTTTTCCCCTGCGCGAATTTTTGCGCAGGGGTTTTTGTTTCAAACAGCGCGTGAATATTTTGATAAACATTGTCGAAAATGTCAATAGTATATATTGTAAAATTCATATATAATGTTAGTTGAAGATACTTGTGCAGTGTCGGCATTGAATTTTTAAAAAAGGGGAATATCAAAATGAACATCAATTCTGAAATTTCTTTCAATCCGAATCTCAGAGTAGCGCCTCTTGGGGTTATCGCTATGGAGGGAGCGAAAGAGCTCGGCGAAAAGATAAACGAATACCTTATGACCTGGGCTATTCCCGAACACCGCCCCGAAAAGTCTTTTCTTATCGAGGCTGACTGTCCCAGATTTTCATCGGGCGACGGTAAAGGTCTTATCAAGCAGACGATAAGAGGGGACGACCTTTTCATCATTGTCGATGTAGGAAATTACAACTGCAAATATAAAATGTTCGGCGAGACAAATTCAATGTCGCCCGACGACCATTTTCAGGACCTTAAAAGAATTATTCAGGCGGCAGGAGGAAAGGCTCACCGCATAAGCGTTATAATGCCTATCCTTTACGGCGGAAGACAGCACCGCCGCAACTACCGTGAGTCGCTCGACTGCGCCGTTGCTTTGCAGGAACTTGAAAGAATGGGCGTTTCAAATATCGTTACATTTGACGCTCACGACCCCCGTGTTCACAATGCAATTCCCCTTATGGGATTTGACAATGTTATGCCGACATATCAGGTGCTTAAAGCTCTTTTGAGAAAGCACCCCGAGCTTGAACTTGACAAGCAGCACTTTATGATAATTTCACCCGACGAGGGCGCTATCAACAGAAATATGTACTACGCTTCGGTTCTCGGCGTTGACCTTGGAATGTTCTATAAGCGCCGCGACTATTCTCAGGTAGTAAACGGAAGAAACCCTATCGTAGCTCACGAATACCTCGGAAATTCAGTTGAAGGCAAGGATGTTTTCATCGCCGACGACATTATCTCATCGGGCGAGTCTATGCTTGATATTGCTTATGAGCTTAAAAAGAGAAAGGCGAACAGAATTTTCTGCTATGCAACATATCCCATATTCACAAACGGACTTGACGCTTTTGACAAGGCATATAACGACGGTGTTATCGCAGGCGTTCTCGGAACAAACCTCACCTACCGCACAGACGCTCTCAAATCGAGAGAATGGTTCACCGATGTTGATGTTTCAAAGTATATCGCATACTTTATCGCCGCAATAAATCACGATGTTTCCATAAGCACAATCATTGACCCCCACGAGAAGATAAAGCTTCTGCTTGAAAAGCACAATCAGAATAAAAAGTAATAAAAAGCAGTACACTTTTTTCGGTGTACTGCTTTTAATTTTTAGAAGTTTGTTGTATAATTATTTCGGGTGATGAAAATGAAAAAATTCTTTTCTTTGATAATCTGTTTTTCGGTTTTGATGTTTACACTAAGACTTGACATAAACGCAGAGGATACCGTCAGCATAAAGGTAGGGAATACCGACATTGTATCTAACGCTATGGACGGCATAAGGTATGAGGACGGAAAGCTTTATCTTAATAATTTCACAGCTTCGGAACAACTTAAAATAGAGGGTATCGACAGAATAGAAATTGTCGTTACGGGAGAAAACAGAATTGAAGGCAAAAACAGAGTTCCTTTTTCGGCGATAAATACCTATGTTACCATTTCTGGCGGAGGGAAACTTTCTGTTGTAAACAAAACACAGAATGCTATTCCTGCTTTGTATTACGGAAACGAGTCCGGGTGTGCTGTATGTGCGATAGGAATGACTATAACTGATAATACATCGGTTTTCACAGAAACAAATGTAAAGGACGGAACTACTGTTCTTATAGGATTTAATTCCGACGCGTCAAAAAAAGAAAGAGGATTTATAGTTAAAGACGGAGGAAGGCTTATCGCAAGGGCGAAAGATGGCATAGCGATAGATGCAGATGATATAACCATTGATAACGGATATGTTTATGCAAAAGGCGGAAATGCAGGATTTTATGGAGAAACTCTGACCGTAAAAAACGGCGGAGTCGGCGAATTTGTATCAGATAATATAGGTATTTATTCTTCGTGCGTTGAAGTGCTGAAAAACTCGACTTTAAGCGGAACGGGCGATTTTTACGGAGCGTATGTTCACAATGGGGATATTATCATTTCGGGCGGAACATTAAGCGGTATCGTCACGGGAAAATATGAATACGCAAACAGCGGAACATATACGGTGGGTGTTTTGTGCTTTTGCAACATTGACATTTCAAACGGCGGAACTCTTATCGGAA
>CALZLD010000131.1 GCA_945788225.1 uncultured Clostridia bacterium | reverse complement strand
AACTACTCACACCGAGAAAAACAGAAGTCCTTACTCATCATCGTCATCATCGTCATCATCGTCATCATCGTCAAAGTCTTCGGGAAGGTCGTATTCGTATACTTCGCAATCCTCGTTTGCAATCAATTCGGCTAAGTTTTCTATTGTGAGAAAATACTTGTCTTCAAAGGGATAAATCAAAGGCTTTTTGATAATGAAGAGAACCGTATCCACAATCAAAAAAATAAACCCTGCATAAGCGGATATAATAAATATTACTCCGCTTACAAAAAAGCCTATTATTATACCAAGCTTCTTAAAAGCTTTTTTAAACAAAAATTCAGCATGGAAAATTCCGTGAATAAAACCTCCGCCGAATATGGGAGCAAAAAGAATATTCTGAAGCCCTTGTTCACCGCTTTTCAGCACATAAATGAACAATGCAACAGTTAATATCCAGCCGATAAACATAGTTACTGTTCTGACGCCGTTGGTGAGCTTGTACTTTCTTCTGATGGACTTGGGCAGATTTTCGATTTCGGATTTTTTCATTTTGATTACCTCCATAGACTAAATAACATTGTTACTTATTTGATGTTAAAAAAGAGCCGTTATCAGCTCTGTTTTATTTTAAAAGCGACAAAATGCCGTTTTTATAAACCTTTATCGTTGTTATCAAACGATTGGTAACGATTTCGTCATTACATTCCTCTGCGATTATCTTTATAATTGAATATACCATAACATGCGCCAAGCATCTGACGGTATATTCATCAAATTCCTTTGGAAGTCCGGCGTTTTCGGGCAAAGCCATACGAACAATTTCAATCAGCTGACGGCCGAACTCGTCGCTCATACTGCCGATATATTCGGAAATCACGGGATTACTCATATTGTTATAAAGAATATGATAAAGCTTTCTGTTTGCTGAAAAGAACTTTTGAAAATCGTCAAAGGCGGTATAGTCATCATTCAGTATTTTTTCATAATCAACAGAAATAGAACTTACAACATTAAAAATGGGAACCATAACATTTGACAGTAAATCCTCCTTACTGTCAAAAAAGCAGTAGACAGCTCCTGTTGTAACCCCTGCCCTTCCGCAAATATGACGAAGAGACGCTTTTTCGTATCCAAGCTCATAGAATTCATCTGTTGCGGCGGATATTATTGAATCTTTTGTTTCTTCGGAGATTGCGCCCTTTCTCTTTGTCATAATATTGCTCCTTAATTTAAATAACACTGTTATTATATCATTCAAAAAATATGTTGTCAAGATGTTTTTAAAAATTTTTCTGCTGATATATATTTGATTTTAACGGCTCAATGTGATACAATTAAACAAAAGTAGTATTATTCAAGCTAATAAAAAAAGAGGAGGCAAATTCTATGTTAGGTAATTTTTCTTACTGCAATCCCACAAAACTGTATTTTGGAGACAATTCTTTGAAGTATCTAGGAGATGAGCTTAAAAAATACGGACAGAATGTTGTTCTTATTTACGGCGGTGGTTCAATCAAAAAGAACGGAATATATGATGAAGTCATCGGCATATTGAATGAGGCAGGCAAAACCGTTTCGGAAATAAGCGGAGTTATGCCAAACCCAACATTGGAAAAGCTTTATGAAGGAATTGAAATCGCAAGAAAAGCAAATGCAGACCTTATTCTTGCAGTTGGAGGAGGCTCTGTCTGCGACTATGCAAAGGCTGTCGCGGTTTCTGTAAATTGCGATGAAGACCCGTGGGAAAAATATTTTGTAAAATTCGACGAGCCTGAATGTAAAATCGTTCCCGTCGGTTGCGTTCTTACAATGGTCGGCACGGGAAGCGAAATGAATGCAGGCTCTGTTATCACAAACAGAAAAGCGAGCCTAAAAATCGGTCATGTTTTTGCAAGCGAAGAAGTAATGCCGAGGTTTTCTGTATTAAACCCGAAATACACCCTTACCCTGCCCCATTATCAGATGGTTGCAGGAATCTATGATATTTTCAATCATATATGCGAGCAGTATTTTTCGGGAGAAGATGACAACACAAGCGATTATCTTGCCGAGGCGCTGATGAAATCGTTACTCGTATCGAGCAGAATTGCAAACAAAAATCCTAATGATTATGAAGCAAGAAGCAATATTATGTGGACGGCAACATGGGCGCTCAACACTCTTATTGCGAAAGGAAAATCGACTGACTGGGAAGTACATATGTTAGGTCAGGCTGTCGGAGCGATTACTGACGCTACCCACGGAATGACTCTTGCCGCTGTTTCATTACCGTATTACAGACATATAATGCCTTACGGGCTCAAAAAATTCAGACGCTTTGCAGTAAATGTATTCGGCGTAAATGAATTGGGAAAAACAGACGAGGAAATAGCAAACGAAGGCTTGAAGGCTCTTGAAGACTGGATGAACGAGATAGGTCTTGTAATGAATATAACTGAGCTTGGCGCAACAGAAAACGACATTGAAAAAATTGCAGACGCAACGCTTGTTATGGAAGGCGGATACAAGGTCCTCAATCGCGATGACATTGTGGAAATTCTTAGAGAAAGTCTGTAAAACATCAATAAAAATATGACCGACGGCATTTTAATCTGCCGTCGGTCTTTTTTATCGTTATTTTGTTCCGAAAATTCTGTCGCCTGCATCGCCCAGTCCCGGAACGATATATGCGTCATCATTGAGCTTTTCATCAAGGTTTCCGACATAAATATCAATATCGGGATGAGCGTTTCTGAGTGCATCAAGTCCCTCGGGCGCGGCGATTATGCACATAAACTTTATATTTGTGCAACCCTTTTCTTTGAGAAAATCAACTGCCTGAACAGCCGAACCTCCCGTTGCAAGCATAGGGTCGCAAACAATGACAAGTCTTTCGCTTATGCTTTCGGGCAGTTTGCAGTAGTATTCATGAGGCTGATGTGTGACTTCATCGCGGTAAAGTCCGATATGTCCTACCTTTGCCGAAGGAACAAGAGCTAAAAGTCCGCTTACCATTCCGAGTCCTGCTCTTAAAATCGGGACAATAGCAAGCTTCTTGCCAGTAAGCATAGGAAGCTTTCTTGTTGTAATAGGAGTTTTTATCTCAACATCTTCTGTCGGAAGGTCCCTCATCGCTTCATATCCCATAAGCATTGCGACTTCTTCGACAAGTATTCTGAACTCTCTTGTGCCTGTATTTTCATCACGCATAAGCGATATTTTATGCTTTACAAGCGGATGATTGATTATGTTTACCGTTCCCATTTTAACAAGTCCTTTCAGTATTATTCTTTATTTTTTGCTTTTTTAGAAAGCATAACATTTGTGAGGATACCGAGGATAAGCGCTGCGGCAACTTCGGTGAGTGTGATTTTGCCGAATGTGAGCGTAAGTCCGCCGATACCTGCTATAAGTATTACCGAAACAACGAAAAGATTTCTGTTTTCTTCAAGATTTGACTGCTGAATCATTTTAAGTCCCGAAACTGCGATAAATCCGTAAAGAGCGATACATACTCCGCCCATAACGCAGGCAGGGATTGAATCTATAAACGCTACAAGAGGAGTTACGAACGAAAAGAGCATACAGCCTATTGCCGCGGCAAAAATCGTTATTACGGAAGCGTTTCCTGTTATTGCAACGCAGGCAACCGATTCGCCGTATGTGGTGTTGGGGCAACCACCGAATATTGCTCCGACAAACGAGCCTATACCGTCTCCGAGAAGAGTTCTTGTAAGACCTGGTTCTTCAAGAAGGTCGTGACCGATAATTGAAGAAAGGTTTTTGTGGTCGGCAACATGTTCTGCAAAAACTACCATAGCAACGGGAACATAAGCTACGAATATCGTTGCGAAGTATGAAAAATCAAATTCGCTGAATCCCTTTATTCCAGAAAGGAACGCAAAGTCGGGTATGCTTAAAAATGTGCTTAAACCAATTACGCCGTCTTTGAGCATATAGCTCTCAAAAACACTGAAATCGATAATTTTGAAAGCGTCTATTCCGCATACATTTCCGATTATTGTAAATACTGCGGCAACGGCATAGCCTGAAATTATTCCGATAACAAAAGGAATGAGCTTAAGATTTTTCTTTCCGTATGTCGAGCAGAGCATAACTACAGCAAGGGTTACAATTCCGCAGATAAAAGCAATATAGGGCGAACCAACAGCAACGGAGGAAGCAGTTTCAACGATTTCGGGCGAGCCGCTTTCCATTGAAACGGCATACCCTGTTACTACCTGGGTAACATCTCCTCTCATCAAATCGCCTACGGCATTTCCTGCAAGGGAAAGTCCTATAATGGCTACGGTAGGTCCTATTACAACGGCAGGCATAATCTTATTGAGCCAGCCTACTCCGACAAATTTAACAACCACCGAGATTATAACATACACAAGTCCTGCAAGTGCGGCTCCGATGATAAGTCCGAGCATACCGAGCTGCATTGATACCCCACCTGCAAAAGCGGCGGCCATAGAACCGAGGAATGCAAAAGAAGAGCCGAGGAAAACGGGACTCTTTTTCTTTGTAAAGA
>CALZLD010000130.1 GCA_945788225.1 uncultured Clostridia bacterium | reverse complement strand
GAGCTTCCGCAGAGCTGCAAGGACTATTTTGCAAGACTTGAAGAACTTTGCGAATGTCCCATTGTTATGGTCGGCGTAGGACCTAACAGAGAGCAGAACTTAGAAAGAATAAGCTTTTAATCAAAAAAGGGTATCGGAGTTTTCCGATACCCTTTTACTGTACTGAAAATTATTATATAGGTATTCACATAAGGACTTTTTAATCTCCCCGATATTGACAAGGCATACATACATAAACTATAATTGAATAAGAATATCACGGAGGTCGTTATTTTGAATATACAGCTTGTTCCTTGTGAAAACGACAAGGCTCTTTGCAAAAGCTTCAAAAAGCTTTATTATAAATCTTTTCCGTTTATAGAGCGCGCACCGTATTTTATGCTCAGAAGCGCCGCAAAAAAGGGCAGGGCGGATATGCTTGCCGCTATGGACGGCGACGAATTTGCGGGACTTTTATATATGCTTACGGATGGCGATATAGCCTATATTTTTTATCTTGCCGTCGATGAAGAAAAAAGAGGAAAAGGCTATGGCAAAGCGATAATTTCGGCTATGAAAGAGCGCTACTTCGGCAAGAGGATTTTTCTTGCAAGAGAGCGCATTGAAAAGAACGCCGAAAATATTGAACAGCGCAAAAAAAGACGGCAGTTCTATCTTAAAAACGGCTTTTCGGATTATGACTGTTTCATAAGAGAGGGATTTGTCGTTTATGCCTTTATGGGAATAGGCGGAAAGGTATCCGCCGAAGAATACGACAGACTTATCACACGCTGGATAGGAAAATTCATAACAAGACTTTTTCACCTTGAAATAATAGAAAACAACACGGGGGAATATGATGAGGACCTTTGATATCGTCGTTATCGGAGCAGGTCCCGCAGGGGCGGTTTTTGCAAAAAGCATTTCAAAAGAATTTTCCGTTGCTTGTATCGATAAGAAAAGCGACGATGAAGGCTCTTTCAAAAAGCCTTGCGGAGGACTTCTTGCGCCCGATGGGCAGAAGGCTCTTTCGGAGCTGGGACTTAATCTCCCCAAAAGCGTTCTTGTTGACCCGCAGATTTTTTCTGTCCGCACAATAGACCTTGACAGCGGTATGACAAGGCATTATCAGAGAATGTATATAAACTGCGACCGTCACCGCTTTGACAGATGGCTGATGAGCGGTATTGAAGAGAATGTGACGCTTTTTTGCGGAACTGTCACAAAAATAGAAAAGCAGGATAAAAGATACATAATCACCTTTATTGAAAACAAAAAAGAGCAGAAGCTGTCGGCAAAGTTTATCGTCGGGGCGGATGGGGCAAAGTCGGGGGTAAGAAAATTTTTAAACCCCGATTACAGATGTCGTCAGTATCTTTCAATTCAGCAGTGGTTTGAGGACAAGCACCCGAAGCCCTTCTATTCCTGCATATTCGACAGCGAAAATACCGACTGCTATTCCTGGGCGGTTTCAAAGGACGGTTTGTTCATCTTTGGGGGAGCGTACCCTTTAAAAAGCGGAAAAGAGGCTTTTTTAAGGCAGAAGAAAAAACTTTGCAAAAAGGGCTTTGTCTTTGGCGAGCCGATAAAGACCGAGGCTTGTCTTGTTTTAAGACCGCAGAAGTCATCCGACTTTTATTTTGGCAAAGAAAACGCTTTTCTCATCGGCGAAGCGGCAGGGCTTATCAGTCCCAGCTCTCTGGAGGGGATAAGTAGCGCAATAATCAGCGGAAAGGCTCTTGCCGAGGCTTTCAACACAAAGAAAAATATCCGCAGAGAATATGAAAACAGCATAAGACCTTTAAAGAGAAAGCTGCTTTTTAAAAATTTCAAATGCCCGTTTTTGTATCAGCCTTTTTTGAGAAATCTTGTGATGAAATCGGGGATAAGCTCGATAAAGGTAAGTGAAAAAAATCAGTAAAAAGGGAGTTGTGTTCCTTAAATGATAAAAGTTATGTTCGTCTGCCACGGCAATATATGCCGTTCGCCTATGGCGGAGGCGATAATGAGGGATATGCTTTCAAAGCGTCATTTAGACGGCAAAATCGAGGTATCGTCGAGCGCGACAAGTGATGAAGAGATTTTTATGGGCGTGGGAAACCCGATGTACCCTCCCGCTGTGACAGAGCTTGCAAAGCACGGTATATGGGCAGGCGACAAGCGTGCAGTAAGGCTTAAAAAGAGCGACTATGAAAAGTACGATTTCTTTCTCGGTATGGACAGTGCGAATATCCGCAATATGAACAGGATTTTAGGCGACGACAGCGAAAATAAAATCCACAAGCTTCTTGAATTTTCAGAGCTTGACAAAAAGGACATCGACGACCCCTGGTACAGCGGAGATTTCAGGACCGCCTTTAACGACATCGAATATGGGTGCAGGTGCTTTCTTGATTATCTTCTTGAAAATGATATGATAAAATGAAAAATCCCTCCGCAAAAATATGCGGAGGGATTTGGAGCTTGTGACGGGATTCGAACCTGCGACCTGCGCATTACGAATGCGCTGCACTACCAGCTGTGCTACACAAGCATACTCATATATTATATACTCATATATCTTTTTTGTCAATATTTTTTTCTACCAAAATATTTGTCGATAGGTGTTTACATTTGGCGGTATTTATGTTATACTGACAGTAATAATGCAATGAAGTTTTACCTTTTCGGGTGAGGAGGAATATTATGGCAAAAAGCTTACACGGATTTGACGATGAAAGGCGTCACAATCCGCTGACTATTGTTGAGATAATCATTATTGCGGTGTGTGCGCTTCTTATAATATCTATGCTGTGCTGTTATTTTCTTTTTTCAAAGACAGGTGCGGCTCCCAAAATTTTTGGCAAGATGATTTATGTCACCACCGCCACGAATATGGAGCCTAACATTCCCGCAGGCTCGGCTGTTTTTGCAAGCGACGAGAATTTAAGCTTTTTACAGGCGGGCGATGTTGTACTCTTCCGCACGGCAGGAGCTGACAACGAGCAGATAACGGGAGTTCTGCGTATTCAGGGGATAGAAACCGACGACGCAGGTAAGGTGTATTATACATTGAGGGGCGACGCTAACGCTCCGACGGAAACGATAAAGATAGCAAAAGAAAATATCATCGGACAATGCAAGACATACGACTCGACTCTTGGAGCGATAATCAGCTTTGCAACCTCGACAATGGGACTTTTAACGGTAGTTATCATTCCCTGCGTTCTGCTTATCGTATTTCAGATTATAAGGATAATCAGAATAAAGAGCGACTATGAATATGCAAACGACAACGATGATTATGACGATGACGACGATGACGAAGCCGAGGAAGAATCGGACGACGACGATGATTATGTCTTTAACTTTGATATAAAGCCGAAGCGCCCCGAACCTGTCCCCGAAAAAGCGGCGGCAGTCAAGGCTTATACCGAAACGGCGGTAATTCACGAGGAAGAACCCGTCGTTCATTCGCTCACAAGACCTGAGTTCCCCGAAAGACCTGTAAACAGAGCTTATGTTGACAGCGACGGCGCGGGACAGTATCACAAGAACCCTGCTCCGACAGCGACAACAGAGGAGTTCCGCAGAAGCGTGAGAAGCGATATGTCGTCTGAAATACCAAGCTTCAGAAAGCGCCCCGTTCGCAGACCTGCAACTACAAGCAACTTTACCGCAGACGACCTTTTAGCGTCGGTTGAAGCTTCGCAGAGAAGCATTGAAAATACAATAAACAACACCGCAGAAGAGTCCGAAGCAAAGCAGACCGTAAAGCGCGGTTATGAAATTCCTAAGCTCAACGAGCCTTTTGGCAACGAGGAGTCGCCGTTCAAGGTTTATTATGAAAAAGACGAAGAACCCCTTGAACCGCCTGCCGTTGAAAAGCCTGTTGACATAACCATTCCCGAAAACGCGGTTATGCCCGAGGAAACGATAGCTCCTCCGCCGAAAAAGCAGAAGAACAAGACGGTTGAAGAATTGATGAAGATGATTGATGACGCAACATAAATTAAAGGGTACAGAGAAAATCTGTACCCTTTTTAGTATGTCTTTCTTATCCCTTTGTAAAAATCCTCTGATATGCTGTGAAGCTCTTCTTAGGCTCGATTTCACGATAGCCTGTTACTTCCGGCGGAAGCGACATATTGGGAGCGTCAATCATCCAGGACATAGGCTCGGGACAGAAAAATCCCTTATTTCCACGGTTGTTCCAGAAAAGCCAGAACGCGTATTCTTCGCCCGTTTCATAGCATATCGACTTGCCGCTTTCGGTATCTTCAATGATAAGTCCGTGGAACTGCATACCGTCAAGATCGCCGTATTCTGCGGTGTAAAATTCGTTATCGATAAATTCTGTCGCAGGGTTTACATCGCCCGTGAGGTATTTTTTGTCGTGTTCGTTAAGAGGGAACATTCTGCCCGTTGTGATACATCTTCTTGTAAGCTCAAGCCTTTTGCCGACGGGAGCGTAAATGCGGATATTGTCGGGCGAACCGCCGTCAACAAAGGGAGCCTTTATCGCGGTGTGCGAGCCGACGCCGAAGGGGAGCATCTTGTCGGACATATT
>CALZLD010000129.1 GCA_945788225.1 uncultured Clostridia bacterium | reverse complement strand
GGAAGAACAGCTATCGGAGGATATATTCCTGTTTTGTCAAGGTTTGCATCAAGAACTATCTGTCCCTCGGTAATATATCCCGTAAGGTCAGGAACAGGATGAGTAATATCATGGTTTGGCATTGTAAGTATAGGAATCTGCGTAACGCTGCCTGTTGAACCTTCTACAACTCCCGCTCTCTCATAAAGAGAAGCAAAATCAGAATAAAGGTATCCGGGATAACCTTTTCTTCCAGGGATTTCGCCTTTTGAAGATGAAAATTCACGCAGAGCCTCGGCATAAGAGGTCATATCGGTAAGAATAACAAGTATATGCATATTCTTTTCGTATGCAAGATACTCTGCTGCCGTAAGAGCACATCTCGGAGTAAGAATTCTTTCGATAATTGGGTCATTAGAAAGATTAAGGAACATTGCAACTCTTGAAAGAACTCCGCTTTCTTCAAAGCTTCTTCTGAAATAGTCGGCAACATCGTTTTTAACGCCCATTGCCGCAAATACCACAGCAAAATCCTGTCCCTTCTTATCAGCTATTTCAGCTTGTCTTACAATCTGAACTGCAAGCTTATCGTGGGACAGTCCCGAACCTGAGAAAATAGGAAGCTTTTGACCTCTGATAAGAGTAGCAAGACAATCTATTGAAGAAATGCCCGTTCTGATGTAGTTTCTGGGGTATGTTCTTGAAACAGGATTTAACGGTTTTCCGTTTATATCCATACTCTTTTCGGCATAAATTTCACCAAGACCGTCAATCGGCTTTCCCGAACCATTAAATACTCTTCCAAGAATTTCTTTTGACAACGGCATTTCCATAGGATGACCTGTCATTTTTGTTCTTGTATTGGTAAGGGAAAGACCTTTGGTACCCTCAAAGACCTGGAGAACAACTCTCTCGCCCGAAACTTCAACAACTCTGCCGTTTCTGACAGTACCGTCGTCAAGAAGAATCTCGGTTATTTCGTCAAATCCGACATCCTTGACTTTATCAAGGACAACAAGAGGTCCGTTAATTTCTTTAAGACCGATATATTGAAGTCCCATACTTCAACCTCCGTAAATCACGCTCTGGAAAGCGAAGAAATTGTATTTTTAATTTCAGAATTAAGTTCGTCAAATAAAGAAAGATTATCATTAGGAATATTATATTTAACCTTGATAACCTTTTCAAAAAGTCCGGTTTCAATAATTGACGAAATAGGAATATTCCTTGAAATAGCTCTTTTTGCTTCTTTATTCAAAAGTAGTATCGTCCCCATCATTTTATACTGTTTTTCAAGAGGAACATAGGTATCATCCTTATGATAAGCGTTCTGCTGAAGAAAACCAAGCCTTATTACCCTCGCAGTTTCGATGGTGAGCTTCTGGTCATCAGGAAGAACATCTGCACCGATAAGCTTGACGATTTCCATAAGATTGTTTTCTTCGATAAGAATATTGTTTATTTTGTGACGATACTCTATAAAATCCGCTCCAACATTTTCGTCGTAGTAGTTTTTAAGGTCGTCAACATATTCACTATAACTCGTTATCCAGTTTATCGCAGGATAATGTCTTGCATAAGCAAGAGATTTATCAAGTGCAAGGAAACAACGGACAAAGCGTTTTGTATTCTGTGTAACAGGTTCGGAAAAGTCCGAGCCCTGCGGAGAAACCGCGCCGATAATGGTAACGGAGCCTTCACTTCCGTTAAGATTTTTCATATATCCTGCACGCTCATAAAACTCTGACAAACGGGACGGAAGATATGCGGGAAATCCTTCTTCGGCAGGCATTTCTTCAAGTCTTCCCGATATTTCACGAAGAGCCTCTGCCCATCTTGAAGTAGAATCTGCCATTATTGCGATATGATAGCCCATATCACGGTAGTACTCAGCAAGAGTGATGCCTGTATATATAGATGCTTCACGAGCTGCAACGGGCATATTAGATGTATTGGCGATGAGAACAGTTCTGTCGGTAAGGTGTTTGCCTGATTTTGGGTCAATAAGCTCACCGAATTCTTCAAGAACCTGAGTCATTTCGTTTCCTCGTTCTCCGCATCCGATATATACGATAATATCAGCGTCACACCATTTTGCAAGCTGATGCTGAGTCATTGTCTTTCCCGTTCCGAAACCGCCCGGAACAGCCGCAGTTCCGCCCTTTGCAATGGGAAGAAGAGTATCTATTACTCGCTGTCCCGTTACAAGCAATTTATTTATTGAAAGACGCTCTTTGACAGGTCTTGACTGACGGATAGGCCACTTCTGACAAAGCGTGAGTGTAATTTTTGTTCCGTCATCAGTTTCAAGCTCCGCAACCTTGTCGTTTATGCGATATTTACCATTTTCAGCAATCCATATGATTTTTCCCGATAAATCAGGGGCAATCATACATCTGTGCTCGATAAGCGGGGTTTCGGGACAAACAGCATATATATCCCCTCCGCATACATTATCCCCTACTCCGACTTTAAGGGTAACATCAAAAAGACGCTCCTCGTCGAGAGCAGAAACAGATGAGCCTTCGGAAATAAAAGCACCGCTAACATCTTCAAGCTTACGAAGCGGACGCTCAATACCGTCAAAGATATTTGAAATAATTCCGGGGCCCAATGTAGCGCTCATAGGTGCGCCCGAGCCTTCAACAGGTTCACCAGGTTTAAGTCCCGTTGTTGATTCATAAACCTGGATGGTTGTATATTTTTCGTTTATGCCGATAACTTCGCCGATAAGACGCTTATTTCCCACATAAACCATTTCAAGCATTGAAAAATCCTTTGTATCCTTGACCTTTACAACAGGACCGTTTATGGAATATACAGTATTCTGCAAATGTACCGCCTCAATTCATTCAATCGTTATTCAGCATAAGCTTACCGCTTGACGCAAAATGCTTCTTTTCCTCTTTTAAAAGAGTATCAAGAGTTTTATCGGAAATTACCGATTCATCAGGATATAAAACCGATAAGCCTCCAAGTCTTATGGAAGAATCCGGTTTGAATTCAGCTTTTGTAAGCTTTGATAATTTTTCAACATATTTCATATCATCCGGCATAAGATAAACAACAGCATTATCCGACATATTTTCGCTTTCAAGCGATTTGACAAGAAGATTAAAATAACCGTCTGTTTTTCTGAACTCCGAAATTTTATCCTCAATTTCAGAAAAAAGCTTGTCAATAAGCGAATTTCTATGTCTTAATACATCTTTTTGAGCTTCAAGCTCAAATTTGTTTGCCATGAGTGAATATTTTCCGCCCGACTTCTTTGCAGTATTCTGAACATCATCATAAGCCCTTTTTGTCGACTTATCATTAGCCTTTTTAATTATTCTCTTCTTTTCCGTTTCGCTTTCTCTGATTATCTCATTGGTGGCAGAGTCAACCTGAGCATTTACAGCGTTGAAAAACACTTTCATTCTGTTATCATTGGAAGACGAATAATCAAACACCTTTGTTTTTGCCATAATGTTCCTCCTAAATGCTTATACCGATAGCTTCATGCAAATATCTTGATATTGTCGCTGTAATATCGGAAGTTGCGTGACGGTCGGGTATCTCAACTATAAGCGGTTTTTTGCGGTTGAGCTTAAAGTCATAAATATAATCCGAACACATCTTGACAAGCTTATCAGTAATAAGCACAACAGCTATATCTTCATCTTCCGAAGCTTTTTCAAGTTCGTTCTTTACACTTTCTTCGTCATGGACAACAACGCCGTCTATTCCTGCAAGGCGCATTCCCATCTTGGTATCGACATTATCACTTATAAGATAGAACTGCATAATATCAACCGCTTTCCTATTAGCCGAGTTTGCCTAAAATCATAAACGAAATAAGAAAACCATAAAGTGCAACACCTTCGCCGAGTGCTACGAAAATAAGTGCCTTGGAGAAAGCCTTCGGTTCCTCAGAAACAGCTCCGATAGCCGCAGGTGCAGCTGCAGCAACGGCAATACCGCATCCTATCGAACCAAGACCTGTTGCAAGAGCAGCCGCAAGATAGCCAAGTCCGTCGCTGCTCATCTTTGAACTCTCGGAAGCAGTTTCAGAAACGGTTGTCTGCGCATCGGCAGGAACATCTGCGTCAGCCTTTACCTCTATTGCAAAAGGAAGAGCCAGAGCGAGAATCATAACTCCTGCAAAGGTACAAAGATTTATTTTAAAAGCTGTCTTTGCTTTGCTGACTGTTGCGTTCTTTGACAATGAGTAAATGATGGGTGAAATAATAAGTGCAAGTGCCACAAGCGGTAATAAATAGATATACATAATTTTGTTCCTCCAAAAAATTATTTTCTTTCAGCATTTTGTATTCTCATATTGACGGGTTCAAAGGCTCTGCCTTCTCCGTCATAAAATCTTGAGAATACCTCATAAAATTCAAGTCTTAACGACTGGATACCTACTATAAGTCCTTCCATTCCGATAACAAAAATATTTCCTATAATCATTACAAGAATTGAACCCGATTTTCCTGCACCCTCGGCAAGAAGCATTACAACCGACATCATTCCGGCGTGCGAAAGAATAAATCCCCCGACTCTGACAAATGAAAGCGTATTTGTTGCAAATCCAAGACCGAATTCAAAGACTTCAAAAAAGTTCGACGC
>CALZLD010000128.1 GCA_945788225.1 uncultured Clostridia bacterium | reverse complement strand
CCCTGAGCCCTTCTCTCTTCAACCTGTCTTACAAAACGCTCGCGCTGGTCGATAGGGTCGTTAAGCTCCGAATAAGAGTTGCCCATTTCGCGCGCATAGATAAAGTATTCAAAACGCTCCGTGAATGCAGGGTTTGAAGGCTTTCTCTTTGTAAGAGGAGAATTCTCAACGGGATAATCATAGATTATCGTCGGCTGAATGAGGTTTTTCTCAACAAATTCGTCAAAGAAAGCGATAAGAACATGCCCCTTTGTTGCATTAGCCCCCTCGGGAACTTCAACATGCTTTTCTTTTGCAACAGCTCTTGCCGCTTCGTCGTCCGCCCAGTCGTTATAGTCAACGCCTGCGTACTTCTTGACAGCCTCTACCATAGTAAGACGCTCCCACGGAGAGCCCATATCTATCTTTACTCCCTGATACTCGATAACATCCGTTCCGCAGACATTTCTTGCGATAGTGCGGTACATATCTTCAATAAGGTCCATCATACCAAAATAGTCGGTGTAGACCTGATACATTTCAATCGAGGTAAATTCGGGGTTGTGCGATGTGTCCATACCCTCGTTTCTGAAAATTCTGCCCACCTCATAAACCTTCGGGAATCCGCCGACAATAAGCCTTTTGAGGTAAAGCTCCGTTTCAATTCTAAGGTACATATCAATGTCGAGTGTGTTGTGGTGAGTAATAAAAGGTCTTGCAGCCGCGCCTGTTTCAAGTGTGTGAAGAACAGGTGTGTCAACCTCTAAGTATCCCAGATTGTCGAGATAATTTCTTATTTCGCGCAAAATACGGCTTCTCTTGACGAATGTATCGCGGACATTCGGGTTTACAAGCAGGTCAACATATCTCTGACGATAACGCATTTCCATATCCTTGAAGCCTGCATACTCATTCGGTATCGGATGAAGCGATTTTGCAAGAAGAACTATCTTTTGTGCGTGAACGGAAATTTCGCCCGTCTTTGTCTTGAAAACATATCCTTCAATGCCGATAATGTCGCCCAAGTCCCACTTTTTAAAATCGGCATAAAGCTCTTCGCCCACATCGTCTCTGCGGACATAAGCCTGAATGTTGCCGATGTCATCTCTTATATTGATAAAGCTTGCCTTGCCCATAATTCTGCGGTTCATCATTCTTCCCGCCAGAGAAACGGTCTTGCCCTCAAAGCCTTCAAAGTCGTTCTTTATATCCTCGCTTTTTGCTGTGACATCATACTTTGTTATCTCAAAAGGGTTCTTGCCCGCAGCTTTAAGGTCGTTTAACTTTTCAAGCCTTATTCTGTGCTGTTCTGTAAGCTCCTGCTCGGTAAGCTCTATATTTTCGGTATTCTGATTTTCTGACAATTTATATCTTCCTTTACTTTATAATATCCACAATCTGAAGGTTGAATACACCGTCGGGCGCCTGAACTTCAACAACATCGCCTGCTTTTTTTCCTATAACGGCAATTCCTATGGGTGATTCGTCCGAAATCTTGCCCTCTTCAAAATTAGCCTCGGCATAACCTACAATCGTTATTGTTTCTTCTTCGCCCAGTTCAAGGTCCTTAATCTTTATCTTTGAGCCTATTCCTATTTCAGAGCCCGACATATTTGTCGAATCGACAATAACGGAATTGGCAATGGTAGCTTCAAGTTCTGCAATTTTTGCGGCAAGAATACCCTGCTCGTTCTTTGCTTCGTCATACTCGGCGTTTTCCGATAAGTCTCCGAATGCTCGCGCTTCTTTAAGCTTCTGAGCAACCTCGTCGCTCTTGACGGTTTTAAGGTAATCAAGTTCTTTTTTAAGCTTTTCAAGACCTTCGCTTGTGATTTTAACCGTTTTTGCCATAATCATTTCTCCTTACATTATTTATACAAATACCGCTCTTAATTATACAACATACCGTGGCTGTTGTCAACAAGTCATATCGCGGTATCGACAATCTCAATAGCTTTTTTAAGCTGTGGGTCTGTGGTTTCGTCAAGATTTGCAAAATCCTCCTGCTCCTCCTTTGAAAGCTTGACTTCAAAGCTTGGTTTGATGCCTGTTCCGTCAAAGCAAGGAGTTTTCGCGGTTTCATAGGTTGCAACGGTGATAGTTACCGCCGAACCCGTTGACATCTGCTGAGTATATTTTACAACGCCCACTCCCGCAGTTGTTGTTCCGACAAGCGTTGCTTTGCCCGAATCTCTCATAACAACGGCAAAAAGCTCCGCCGCATAAGAGGTGTTTTCGTTGACAATAACCGCCATAGGAACGCTCTGGCTGTATGTGTCGTCCGTCTTTGCAATTATCTGCTGGTGACCGTCCTTAAAGGTCGCCGTTGCCCAGGTTCCGCCCTCGACAATATAATTGAGAGATTCCTCCGCCGATTCTAAAATACCGTCCTGACAGTTTCTCACATCAAAAATAAGCTGATTTGCACCGTCCGCGATAAGCTTTTCAACCGCGTCGCGCACCTGTCCCGAGGTCGTCTGGTTAAACGCCGATATTTTTATATATCCTATATATCCCGAAAGCATTCTTGAAGAAACGCTTTTTATCTCGGTCTTCTTTTTGACAAACTGCTGTTCGTTGTCAACGCCCTCGCGCCTTATCGTTATCTTTACCGACTCGCCCTCCGTGCCCGTCAGCATAGCGGCGGCGGCTTCATATCCTGCCGCAAGAACATCGGTATCGTTTATCTTTACGATTATATCTCCTACAACGGCGTCAGCCTCCGCCGCGGCGGTGCTTTCGTCTATCGCGGTTATTCTGATGTATCCGCTCTCGTCCTCTGTATATTCAAAGCCTATTCCCGTTGTATATCCCGATTCTACCTGCTTTTTTGCGGCATATTTTTCGGGAGTATAGTATACTGCGTACTTGTCGCCGATAGACTCTATATAAGCCGCCGAAAGATAAGGCTGAGCGTTAACATCGTCAACAGATTTATAGTAATTTGCCTGAACATACGACTCTATTTCGCTGAGCTCCGTTCTCGTCTGCGAGCCTGTACTCAACAGCGAGTTGAAAAGGTTCTGAGAAAAGGTCATAGTCAGTATCGCGGTTATCGCAATAGCGACAGCGATAAGGCTTATTGTAACTCCGAGAGATACTTTTTTGTTCATCTTATCCTCCGTATGATTATTTCAGATACTTCATCGGGTCTTCGGGAACTCCGCCCTTTCTTATCTCAAAGTGACAGTGGTATCCCGTTGAGTATCCCGTTGTGCCCACATAGGCTATCGTCTGTCCCATAGCTACCGACTGCCCCGCCGAAACATTAAGCGTTTTGCAGTGACCGTAAAGGGTGACATATCCGTTGCCGTGGTCTATCATTACATAGTTGCCGTATCCGCTTCCGCATCCGCAGGAGCTCCACTTGGGGTAGTTATGCGAACAGGTCGCCGACGCAACGATAACTTTTCCCGAAGCCGCCGCAACTATGGGCTTTCCTGCGATGCTTCCGCCTGCAATGTCTATTCCTTTATGAAGCTTTCCCCAACGGTATCCGTAACCCGACGAGATATATGTGTATCCCGGAACAGGCCACAAGAACTGCCCGTTGAAGTTTCCTCCCATTGTTGCAAGTCTTGCGATTTCGGCTCTGATAGCTTCTTCGGCTTTTTCAGCCTCGGCGTCAAGAGCCTTCTTATTTTTAAGATATTCCTGATATTCTCTTTCAAGCTGCTGCTGATGCGCGGTGCTCTGGTCATAAGCGCTGTTAAGCTCGACTTTCTGTTCTTCAAGCTCAACGCGGACAGCGTCCGCCTCGGCTCTTTTTTCTTCAACATCTGCCTTTGACTTTTCAAGAGAAGCAAGCATTTCGTTAAGGTCGTCTATCATCTTGTCGTCGTGCTCGGCAACGCGCTCAACAAGCTCCATTCTTGTAAGTAAATCATAGAAATCCGTCGAGCCCGCAAGCACCGAAGCATAGTTGTTTCCGCCCGACATATACATAGTGCGCACTCTGTTCTTAAAAAGCGCAAGACCTTCTTCAATGTCCTTTTCCTGATTTTCAATATCCTTTTCAAGACCTGCAATAGTACTGTCAAGTTCTGATATTTTATCTGTAATCAGAAGAATATTTTCCTCGGTAAGCTCTATCTTTTCCGATATAGCCGCCTGATATTCCTTTTCCTTGTTGATATTGTTCTTTGACGCGGCTATGTTGCTGTTTACCGAAGCTATCTTGTCCTGAATGGCTTTCTGCTCCTGCTGTAACTGTGCAAGCGTTTTTGCCTTGACGGGAATTTTCACATCACAGCTGTATGTAAAAAAGCCTACGCTCACCGCAACGGAAAGTACAGTGGCAAGAAGCCTTTTCAGTTTTTTTGCAAACTTCATCTTTTCCTCCTAAACTTTAAGGTGCTTTCTGGTGCTTGCCGCCGTTCCTATTGCGCCGAAAATAATTCCGACGATAACATAAGCAAGGGACACCTTTAACCATATCGTATCGTAAGGGATAAATTCGCCCATTCCGAGCGCTTTCCACAGATTGTTTTCCTGATAAAGAATGTCGATTATCTTCTCATAAACAAGCCAGGTAGCAACCGATGAAACTATTCCCGCAACAGCACCCGTCAGCATACCCTCGATAAAGAAAGGTATTCTGATAAAGGTGTTTGTCGCAC
>CALZLD010000127.1 GCA_945788225.1 uncultured Clostridia bacterium | reverse complement strand
GATATCATCGTAAGATACAAGAATATGAACGGCTACTGCGCTCCGTATATTCCCGGCTGGGATACTCACGGATTGCCCATTGAGCTTAAAGCAATGAAGGAAATCGGCGTTGAAAACGGCGCAATTCCTCCCGTTGAGCTTCGTGACCATTGCCGTGACTATGCTCTTAATCAGGTTGAAAACCAGAAGAAGCAGTTTGTACGCCTTGGTGTATGGGGTGACTTTGATAATCCTTATCTTACCTTAAAGCCTGAATTTGAGGCAAGAGAGATTGAAATTTTCGGCGATATGTTTGAAAAAGGGTACATCTATAAGGGACTTAAACCCGTTTACTGGTGCCCCGATTGTCAGACAGCTCTTGCCGAGGCTGAGATAGAATACGCAAACGACCCCTGCCATTCTATCTATGTAAAATTCAAGGTGACAGACGACAAGGGCAAGTTTACCGCTATGGGACTTGACCTTGACAAGACATACTTTGTCATCTGGACAACTACCACCTGGACACTTCCCGGAAACCTTGCAATATGCTTAGGTCCCGAATACGAATATACAGTTGTTCAGGCAAACGGTGAAAACTATATTATGGCGGCAGAGCTTGTAACTCCCACAATGAAAGCCGCAAAGATTGACGACTACACAACAACAGGCTCCTTCCTCGGAAAAGAGCTTGAATATATGGTTACAAAGCATCCTATCATGGACAGGACTTCGCTTGTAATCGTCGGCGACCATGTTACTCTTGAAAGCGGTACGGGTTGCGTTCATACCGCTCCCGGCTTCGGTGTTGACGACTTTGAGGTATGCAAGAAATACCCTGAAATCGGCATTGTCGTTCCCGTTGACTCAAAGGGCGTTCAGACAGCCGAGGCAGGCAAGTATGCAGGTCTTACCACAACCGACTCCAACAAGGTTATCGCACAGGACCTTGAAGACTGCGGAGCATTATTTGCTCTTGAAAAAATCGTTCACCAGTATCCTCACTGCTGGAGATGCAAAAACCCCGTTCTTTTCAGAGCGACAGAACAGTGGTTCTGCTCGGTAAAGGGCTTTAAGGACGACGCTATCAAGGCTATTGAGGATGTTCAGTGGATACCCGAATGGGGCGAGGACCGCATCAAAGGAATGGTAAGCGACAGAAGCGACTGGTGTATCTCCCGTCAGAGAACATGGGGAGTTCCCATTCCCGTTGTTTACTGCAAGGACTGCGGAAAGCCAATTGTAAACGAAAAGACAATCAAAGCCGTTTCCGATATGTTCAGAAAGGAAGGCTCTAATTCCTGGTATATCCGTGACCCGAAGGAATTTATCCCCTCGGATGTAAAATGCGAATGCGGATGCTCTGAATTTATCAAGGAAAAGGATATTTTCGATGTATGGTTCGACAGTGGTGTAACTCACGCTGCAGTTATGGAGGAAAGAGGCTACAACACTCCCGTTGACCTTTATCTTGAAGGTGCCGACCAGTACAGAGGCTGGTTCCAGTCGTCGCTCCTTACATCTGCCGCAACAAAGGGCAAGGCTCCCTATAAGGCAGTCTGCACTCACGGCTGGGTAGTTGACGGCGAGGGCAAGACAATGCACAAGTCGCTCGGCAACGGAGTTGACCCGAAGGAAGTTTACGACCAGTACGGCGCAGATATTCTTCGTCTTTGGGTAGCGTCATCGGATTATCACGCTGACATCAGAATTTCTAAGGAAATTTTGAAGCAGCTTTCGGATACCTATAAGAAAATCAGAAATACCGCAAGATTTATCCTCGGAAACCTCGGTGATAATGTCGGCTTTGATGTTGAAAAGGACATCGTAGCCGTTGATGATATGCACGAAATTGACAAGTGGGCGCTCATAAGACTTAACGCTCTTATCGACAAGTGCAAGGCGGCTTATGACGCATTCGACTTCCACATTGTTGTTCACAGTATCCATAATTTCTGCGTAACTGATATGTCAAACTTCTATCTTGACATCGTTAAGGACAGACTTTACTGCACAGGCGAGAAGTCATTGGACAGAAGAGCCGCACAGACAGCTATGTACTACATTCTCAGCGCTGTTGCAAGACTTATCGCTCCCGTTCTTTCGTTCACGGCGGAGGAAATATGGAAGTATATGCCTCATTCCGCTTCGGATAACACAAGAAGCATTATGATGAACGATATGCCCACAAAGATTGAAGTGAATGTTGACAACGCATTCACAGAAAAGTGGGATATGGTTTATAATCTCCGTTCGGACGCTACAAAGGCGCTTGAAGCAAAGCGTGCCGAGAAGTTCATCGGTGCGTCGCTTGAAGCAAAGGTTATCATAAATGTCAATAATGATACCGCAATGGCAGAAAAGCTCCGCGCTTATGCAGAAGAGCTCAAAAAGGTATTCATCGTTTCTGGCGTTGAAGTAACAGAAAACGCAAAGGGCGACTTTGCAAGCGATTACTTTGCCGATAAGCTCACATACACAATCGCAAAGGCTGACGGCGACAAGTGCGAGCGTTGCTGGTCATACTCCGAAACAGTCGGAACTATTTCGGAACACCCCACACTTTGCGCTCGTTGTGCAGAAGAAGTAAATAAGTAATTTTTCTAAAGGCGGTGTACCGAAAAATTCACCGCCTTGGAGTTGTTTTAATTCATTTTCGGGGGAAGTATTTTGATAAGTATTATTTCTCTTATATCGGTTGCCGTTATCGTCGGATTAGACCAGCTGATAAAATGGCTTGTCCTTAAAAATCTTGAATTCAAAGGCTCTGTTCCGTTTATTCATTTTGGCGATGTCGAGATAATCAACCTTTCTTACCACAAAAATACAGGCGCCGCATTCAGTATTTTCAGCGGAATGCAGATTTTTCTCATAGTGGTGACATCAATTTTCATAATTGCGGGAATTTATGCGATAGTATCGGGCAAGGTCAGAAGACCGTCGCTTGTTGCAAGCTTTACTCTCATTATCGGGGGAGGAATAGGCAACCTCATCGACCGTATCTTCCGTGGCTTTGTCATCGACTATATTGAAGTAAGGCTCTTCGACTTTGCCGTTTTCAACTTTGCCGATTGCTGTGTTATTATCGGAGCGGCGTTATTCATCATTGTTTATATCTTCTTTGATAAATCGAAAAAAGCCCAGCGTAAAAAGGAACTTTCAGAGAATGAGTGAGTTTGTTATCGGTGTTGAACACAAGGGCGAAAGGCTTGACAAATATCTTTCTTCTCTTGAAAAAATAGACCTTACAAGAACTGCGGCTCAGAACCTTATTACAGACGGCTCTGTTACCGTTAACGGAAAAGCAGTTGCCAAAAACTATGTTATTTTGGGCAATGAAGAAATTTCCGTCACCTTGCCTGAACCCACTACGCTTGACATCACGGCTGAAAATATCCCCATTGAAATAGTCTTTGAGGACGATTATCTGCTCGTTGTAAATAAGCCAAAGGGTATGGTAGTTCATCCTGCCCCGGGAAATTACAGCGGAACGCTTGTCAACGCGCTTATGTATCATTGCAAGGACCGTCTTTCCTCAATAAACGGAGTGATAAGACCTGGGATTGTCCACCGCATTGACAAAAACACAAGCGGACTTCTTATTGTGGCAAAAAATGATGTCGCTCACCTTAAACTTGCCGAGCAGATAAAGGAACATTCTTTCACAAGAGAGTATGAGGCGATTGTCTGCGGAAGACTAAAAGAAAGTTCGGGGACGATTGACGCTCCGATAGGGCGACACCCTATTGACCGCAAGAAAATGTGCGTTACAGAGAAAAATTCAAGAAACGCTGTTACTCATTATGAAGTTCTTGAAGAATACGAAAAACATTCCTATTTAAGACTGAAACTCGAAACGGGTAGAACTCATCAGATAAGGGTTCATCTTTCATATATCGGGCACCCCGTTTTGGGGGACGATGTTTACGGCAAACCAATTAAGGATTTTGAGGGACAATGCCTTCACGCAAGAAAGATAGGCTTTGTTCACCCTGTGACAGAAAAATATCTTGAATTTACAAGCGATTTGCCGCAGTATTTTGAAAATCAGCTCAGAAAATTAAGAATGAGAGGTTAATATGTTGAAATTTTCTGATTATATTCTTGTTACCGACCTTGACGATACACTTCTTACAAGAGATAAACGAATAACCGAACAAGACCTTAACGCTGTAAGGTATTTTGTCGAAAACGGCGGCTCGTTCACCGTTGCTACGGGAAGAGTTTACACCTCGGCAAAGCCGTATACAACTCAGCTTCCGATAAATCTGCCCGTTGTGCTTTATAACGGTGCGGTTATTTATGACGAAAAGAGCGGCAAGACGCTCTGGAAGGAGCTTATCTGCGACGAGGCGGTAGGGTATATGAACGATATTCTGCAACGCTTTCCCCACCTTGGGTGCGAAATCGTCTGCGATAACGAAATCTTTATCAGAAAAGAGTCAAAAACTCTTGACGAAAAAATAAGGCTTGAAAATATTCCGTTCGGCTATTGCGATGAAAATTCATTGCCGAAGGAAATAATAAAGATACTTGCCGTCGGCGAAACCGATGAAATCTCCGCCGCTTTGGAGGAAATAAAAAAGCTCAATTATCCCAAGGTCGATTTTCTTCTTTCTGCCCCTTATTACCTTGAAATGCTCCCGACGGGCGCTTCAAAGTGG
>CALZLD010000126.1 GCA_945788225.1 uncultured Clostridia bacterium | reverse complement strand
AGGATATAGGAAACGCCATTGAAAAAATCGGCGAATGGCCTTTGATGGTCGTTGTTGACGCCGAGGACGAGTTCTTTGATTTGACAGGTCTTGAAATGAAAAATGAAAATTACAAGCAGGTCTATATGAGAAGAGCAAATCTTGAAGGCGGTTTCGGCGAGTATATCATCATCGAAGCAAACGATGTCGATGAAGCGGTAAGAGACCTTGAGGCGAGAAAGGAACGACTTATTGCGATGGATACCCCTTATGATAACCACACTGAGCTTGCTAAGGGTGCAATCGTCGGCAAAAGCGGAAACTACGCTTACCTTATCGCAAGAGAAAACCCCGAGGAAGTTGAAGCGGAGCTTTTAAACAACTTGAAGTAAGAAAAACCTCTGAGCCGTAATCGGTTCAGAGGTTTTCTCTGTCTTATTGATTTATTTATTTTCTTTGCGGAGCTTTTTCTCCGTCGTGAAAATCGGCGTTTAAAAGTCCCAGCATAAGCCAGAAGAACGGAGCGACATATATTGTACTTACTCCGAAGAGCATTACAATACTGTAAACGATAACGGAAATAAGTACTGCAACAGAGCACCAGTCGTTTTCTGAAATGAATTTTTTGATATTCATAACGCCTTTTTTCAATGAAATGGCAATAAGCGCAACATAAGAAATCAGTGCGAAAATTCCCTGCGAGCAGGCGAGGTTTAAATACTGATTATAGATTTTGTCAAGAGAATTCGGCACAACGGTAAGGTCAAAATACTTGTTGTTAATAAACTGAGGGAACCCTAAGCAATCGGGACCTGTTCCGAAAAGCCAGTAGTGAGTGTCGCCAGAAAAATCGGTGAGTATATTTTTTGCGATGCCGTAACCCATATCGTAAAGGCTTGCGCCGTTTGCAAGATTTCTTGAATAAGCGCCCGATACGAAAAGGAAGTAGTATCCGTCCTGAAACGCTATTGACAAATCCTTTATCGCAAACGCTCCCGTAATTGTGAACACAACAAACGAAACCGCGCACATTGCAAGATAAACAAGACATTTGATAAGCGAGGTTCTGTCTTTTTTTACAATTGCAAATATAAGAATGAGAATGTAGCTGAGGGGCATTCCGATAAGAGCGATAAGAGAATTTGTCAACGGAGCGACAACAGCAAAAAGAACGAGAGTTATTCCGTAGAAGATTTTTCTTTTCTTGTTTTCGTCAAAACAAGCTCCGAAAAGCGCAACGGAATTTATTAAAACAATAAGCGTTGCAAGGAATATGGGGCTTCCCACAAATCCGCCGGGAAGATAAAGATTTTCTTCCGCCGTAGAGTAAAGATGTCTGAACGGAGTATATATCATTCCCGCTTTCTGCATAAGTGCAATAAGACAGTTTACCGCTCCGACGGCAACGACAGCGTCAAGTATCACAGAAACATTTTTCTTGTTGTAGATAATTGTTCCGCCCAAAAAAAGCAGAAGGTAGGATATAAGCGCTATTATTCCTTCAAATCTGCCCTGATTTCCGTAAAGCGATGTGAGCTTTGACCACGAATCAAGCGTTGAGGCAAGTGCAATTACAGCCATCGCAATTATTATGTAAAAGGACTTGTTTTTGAGTATCGGAGTCGAGGTTTTCCATACCGCAATTGCATACCACAGTCCGCAGGCAAAAGCACCGCAGGCGAGAAATCCCATTCCGATATAGTTGCTTGATTGACCGCTGAAAAGCCATATCGCTCCGCCGAGAACGATGAGAGCGGCCGCAATTATAATCAATATACGCTGGATTTTATAGGTTGTCGCTACCTTCATATTGAGAATGAAGTTTGACTTTTCGGTTGTTCCGAAGATAGTCTTGTGCTCTTTTGCCATATAAACACTCCTTTTAAAAATATCAAGGGTACCGTTTTGAAAAGGTACCCTTTATACTCTTTATACGGACATCATCCGATTACTTAGCGTATTCAATCGCTCTGCTTTCACGGATAAGGTGAACCTTGATCTGTCCGGGATAATCCATTTCGGATTCGATTCTCTTTGCGATTTCTCTTGCAACGATAACCATTTTTTCATCATTGACCTGTTCGGGAGAAATCATTATGCGGACTTCTCTGCCCGCCTGAATTGCGAAGGACTTTTCAACTCCCTCGTAGGACATACAAATTTCTTCAAGCTTCTGAAGTCTCTTGATGTAGTTTTCATAGTTTTCGCTTCTTGCCGCAGGACGAGCAGCCGAAATAGCGTCAGCCGCCTGAACAAGAGCCGCGATAACGGTCTTACACTCAACATCTCCGTGGTGAGCCTCAATAGCGTGGATAACATCGGCGCTTTCTTTATACTTGCGGCATACATCGACGCCTATCTGAACATGCGAGCCTTCTATTTCTGAGCTGAGCGCCTTGCCTATATCGTGAAGAAGTCCTGCTCTGCGTGCTGTTGTCTGGTCAACACCGAGTTCAGCCGCCATAACTCCCGCAAGATGAGCTACTTCGATAGAGTGGTCGAGAACATTCTGGCGGTAGCTTGTACGGTAACGAAGACGACCGATGAGCTTGACAAGCTCGTTGTTGATACCGTGAACATTTGTTTCAAGAACGGCGCGTTCGCCCTCCTGCTTGATTTTATGCTCAACCTCACGGCGAGCCTTGTCAACCATTTCTTCAATGCGCGCGGGGTGAATTCTTCCGTCGGCGATAAGCTTTTCAAGAGCAATTCTTGCAACCTCTCGGCGAACCTGGTCAAAGCACGAGAGCGTGATAGCCTCGGGTGTGTCGTCTATTATAAGGTCAACGCCTGTAAGCGTTTCAAGTGTTCTGATGTTTCTGCCCTCACGACCAATTATTCTGCCCTTCATTTCATCGCTGGGAAGAGGAACAACAGAAACGGCTGTTTCTGATACCTGGTCTGCGGCAACCTTTGCTATTGCAAGTGAAACAAGGCTTCTTGCTCTGTCTTCACACTCTTCTTTTATCTGCTGTTCGTTGTTTGCAATTCTTACTGCTTTATCGTGAACAAGCTCGGTCTCAACCATAGATAAGAGGTGCTCTTTAGCCTGGTCCATTGTGAACTCTGAAATTCTTTCAAGGATTTCCATCTGGCTTTTTTTGATTTTTTCAGCTTCCTCAAGCTTTTCTTCCGAAAGCTTGTTGCGCTGAGCGATAGCGTCCTCTTTCTTTTCAAGCTGAGCCTGTTTTTTGTCAAGGTTTTCTTCTTTTTGCTGAATTCTGCGTTCCTGCCTTGAAATTTCACCGCGGCGTTCCTTTATTTCTTTTTCTGCTTCCGAACGCAGCTTGTGGATTTCGTCCTTAGCTTCAACCAAAGCGACTTTCTTTTTTGTTTCTGCTTCTTTTTCAGCGTCGTCAATTATTCTCTTAGCTTCTTTTTCAGCCGAACCGAGTTCAGCTTCTGCCTTTTGCTTTCTGTATGCAATGCCCACATTGAAGAAGATTATGCCTGCGGCGGCTCCTCCTATAACAAACGCGGCGACAATGCATATAATGGCAAGTGTGGTGTCCATTATACATTCTCCTTTATATAAAATTGATTAGAAAAAAATAGGGATGTTAAGCGCCGTATAAGGCTTCAACTTTATATAAAGTACGAAAATCTGTCAAAAAAACAAGGAAATAACTATTTTAAACAGCGTATCTGCGGATTGTAAACGATTCCTAAAAAGAATACAGAAAACTGTAATGAACAAAGTATATATTTTAAGGAAAAAATCGTTCCGCAAAACGATGAGTGCATTTTTTCAGATGATAATAAATATATATAAAGCCGACAAAACGGCACTGTCTATTTTGCAGACCTGCTCAGGGCATAATCTGCAATACTATACCATTTTACACTTTTTTAAAGTATTTGTCAAGAAAAATTATGCAGATAAACGGAAAATGATAAAAATATATTTATTTTAAATAAAAAATACTTGACAAACTTGTACGATACTATTATAATAAGGCTACATAGATTGAAAGCATTGATGAGGAAGGCTTTTTTACAAGGACCGTTCAAAGAGAGGCACATCACGGCTGAAAATGCGCCATCGGTTGTAAATTACGCTACCGCCTCGGAGCGTGCGCGAGGGTATTATGCCGAAAGCGCAACGGGTGCTCCCGTTACAGAGCGTAAACAAGGCGCATAATGCGTGAACTTGGGTGGAACAGCGGTTAATATCGCCCCTTGACATAATTGTCAGGGGGTTTTTTTATTCGGCTTTAAAAAGACATTTAAGGGGGATTATTATGACAAAAAGAAGTTTCTGGGCGGATTTTTTCATTGCCACTGCGATTTTCTTTGTTTCTTCGATTGTGTTCAGGCTGTCGTTTCTGCTGACATTCGCTATTCCCGCGTGGATTCCTTTTGCTCTTTTTGTGGCTATGCTTATTGCGGGTGCGATAATTTTCACCAAAAGGACATCGCGTACATTTATGTTTTCGGTGACATCTCTTATATGGCAGTTTGTTTTTTCGCTGGGTATGCTTGTCTATTGCTATGTTGCCCTTGACGGAATTATGACCGCCGAGACAGAAACCGCATTTGCGACAATTATTCAGCTTCTGGGCGGACTTTTTCTTGCCTTCGGGTTTATGTTTCTTGTTATTTTAGCAACAATAATGTGCATAGGGGTACTTCTTGTCACTCTTATCACATCATTGATAACAAAAGCTGTTTGCTCAAAAACTTCTGA
>CALZLD010000125.1 GCA_945788225.1 uncultured Clostridia bacterium | reverse complement strand
TGTTCTTATATCATCTGTGAGCTTCCAATATATATCCTTATCTGTGTGATGATAATTAAATCCGCATTTTTCCTGCACACGCTTTGACTTTATATTCCCGTCAAAATATCCGCACCATAGCGTTTCAAGCTGTAAGTCCTCAAAACCGTGGCGAATAATTTCTTTAACCGCTTCGGGAATAAGCCCTCTGCCCCAGAACGGAACGCCTATCCAATAACCTATTTCTCCTTCTTTATCAGAAAGATTAAGGTTGCTTTTTTCTCCTATTGAAAGACCAACGCTTCCTATTGCAATATTATCCGCTTTAAGACATACGGCATATATTTCATCATCTGAAAGAACATCCCTTATAATTTCACGGCTGTTTTCAACGCTTGTATGAACATTCCATCCTGCAATAGGTCCCACATCGGGGTGTTTTGCATAGGAATAAAGCGACTCCGCGTCTGAAAGCTCCCAAGGTCTGAGGATAAGCCTCTCTGTTTTAAGTATCATATTTTCTCCTGTTACATATATTTTTCAAGAATTTTAAGTATTTCTTTCTTTGTTGAATTGCCTATGTATTTATGCTTTTTAATAATGTTATAGGCTTCATCTACCCCATCTGTTGCACCGCAATTTAAGAGAGTTTCAAATTCCTTTGCACTTGGAGAGGGACCGTCTGCTAAATAAACAAGTGCGGTTTTACCTTTGTTATCCTTTGCATTCATATCAGCACCATATTTTTTTATCAAAGGAACAATATCACAAAAATCATTGGAATTTTTTCCTTCACAAAGAACCATAAGAGGTGTTCTTCCGTTATTGTCTTTTATATTGAAATCGGCACCGTTTTTTGCAAGAATAGTTGCAACTTTATTACCATAATCGCAATAACCCCAATGTTCAAAAAGATAAAATACAGCAGAGCGACCTTCGTTATCGACTTTGTTTATATCAGCATTACCTTTTAAAAGTTCTGAAACAGTAACCTCTATTCCCTCGTTTTTAAAGTTCTTACAAGCATACATAAGTGCCGTTCTGCCTGAATTATCAACCGCATTTATATTTGCTCCGTTTTCCAGCAAAGTCAAAACAGGTACTTCCCAACCCTCAGCCGCATACATTAAGGGAGTTTTACCTGAATTATCAGGTGAATTGACATCTATCCCGTTTTTAATATAATAATCTATCATTTTAGAAGCACCGCTGCGAGATAAAGAATAATGCAATACATTCTTTCCGTCATTATCGGTAGCCTTAATGTCAACCCCATTTTCTAATAAATATCTTATATTATCGGAGCAGTATTTCATTTCAGATTCACTTGGTGCGCCGTTGTCAACAGATTCAAGCATAGGAACAGTTGCCCCATTGACATCTTTTGCATAAATATCTGCGCCATTTTCAATAAGCAACGCAACAATCCTATGATGACTGTTTTCAGCAGCGCTTAATATTGGGGTTTTTCCGTTCTCTCCGATATGATTGACATCCGCACCGCTTTCTATAAGGAGTTTTACAATGTTGTAATTTACATCGGTATGTTTATTGCTACTGCATAATGCGGTCAAAGGAGTATCCTCGCCCTCTTTTGCGGGATAATTACCTTTAAACATATTGTAGGTGCTGTCAACAAATACTCCATTTGCAATTTCTTCTTTTACAATATCATAACCGTTTTCGGAAAGAGCGTGTGAAATAAGAGAATTTTTATTAAAGCTTACTGCATTCATTATATTCATAACAATAGAAATAATAATTCCTATAACACCTATAAGAATAATTGAACCAAGAATAATAAATACTCTTGATACAATTTTTGTGCCCTTTACCTGCGATTTTTTATCAACGGCAGAAACGATGACACCTGTTCCGACTGTACCTATACCTACTATAAAGCATATAACTATTATCGCTATGAAAATCCCGACAATTGTCAGAAAAAGTAAAGTAAGAGGTAATCCGAGAGCCATATTATTATCCCCCTGTCGCATAATACAAAAGATGTCAGGGTATGGCCTAAACATCTTTTGAAGTATCTATTAAAGCAGAATTTCCTTTGGGTCAAACGACCATTTAAGTTCGTTTATATCATAACGCTGGCCGTTTATATACATCTCGTCCTCAACGCCATCACCGTTTAAATCCTTGAAAGTAATTTCAAAGTCCTTTGAATTGGTTGACATAGGAGAATGATTATACTTTATGGATTTATAGCCTGTCGGTTGAAATAACACGCCGAATTTTTCAAAATCCATATCATTAGGTTCAATATATACCTTTGTACTGCCGTTTTGCTGATTCTGAACATTAACAACAGCATATCTGTATATTCCCGAATCCGAAACGCCTGTAAGAGTTACTTCATCAACTGTTTTTGTAATAAATATATTTGTAACTGCAAAAAACGCAAGCGCACCAAGTATATATCCGATAAGAAGAATTGTGCCGAAAACAGTTTTAACTCCTTCCGACGCTCCGCACGCAAAAAAAGCGGTAAGCGAAACAAACATAGGCGGAATTATTATCCACCAGTTTCCTATGTTAAAAAACAGCACAAAAAGCATAAAAAACAAAAGAAGTATAGAAAGTATCGAGGTTAACACGCGTTCTCTTGTCCAGAAAATAAGAGCCAAAAATATAACGCTTCCGCCAACATAGAAAATCCAGTATTTCATACTGTTTCCGACAGAAGTATCAAAAAAGAATGATTTATATCCAAGCCACATAACAAGCGCAAGATATAAATATTCAAAAAGTGCAACTACTCTTTGAAGATTTTTATTTTTGAGTATTTCCATAGCTCGTTTCCTCCACCCAAAATTTTCTTATATTAGTATAGCATAAAAAAACATAAAAATCAATTACAGAGTGGTTACAATTTAAAAAGAAAAGGACGGTATGAAATCCATACCGTCCCATAAATCCAAATTGATTAAGCCTTGTTAACAGAACCGAAAAGCTCCATTTTTTCCTTAACTGTTGCCTTGATAGCCTCAAATCCGGGAGCAAGAAGCTTTCTAGGGTCAAATCCCTTACCCTGAAGGTCTTTGCCTTCTTCGATGTACTTTCTTGTTGCAGACTGGAATGCAAGCTGGCATTCTGTATTAACATTGATTTTTGCAACGCCGAGTGAGATTGCTTTTTTAATCATATCCTCAGGGATACCTGTACCACCGTGAAGTACGAGAGGCATATCGCCAACCTTATCTTTAACTGCCGCAAGAGTTTCAAATGAAAGTCCTGCCCAGTTTTCAGGATATTTACCGTGAATGTTTCCGATACCTGCGGCAAGCATTGTTACGCCGAGGTCTGCAATTCTCTTGCATTCGTCAGGGTCAGCACATTCGCCCATACCAACAACTCCGTCTTCTTCTCCACCGATTGAACCAACTTCAGCTTCAAGAGAAAGTCCCTTAGAGTTGCAGATTGCAACAAGTTCAGTTGTCTTTGCAACATTTTCATCAATAGGATAATGAGAGCCATCAAACATTATTGAAGAAAATCCTGCTTCGATACAAGCTTTTGCACCTTCGTATGAACCATGGTCAAGGTGAAGAGCAACAGGAACTGTAATTTTAAGTTCTTCAAGCATGCCGTTTACCATACCGACTACTGTCTTATAGCCTGTCATATACTTTCCTGCTCCCTCTGATACACCGAGAATAACAGGTGATTTAAGCTCTTCAGCAGTGAGAAGAATAGCCTTTGTCCATTCAAGGTTGTTGATATTGAACTGACCAACGGCATACTTGCCCTCTCTTGCCTTTGTGAGCATTTCCTTTGCAGAAACCAACATAATTTTATACCTCCGTAAAATAAATTATATAACGGGCATCGCCCTTTTATCAATGTGATAATATTTTAACATATTTTGTTTCAAATTGCAATAGATTGTAAAAATAAATACAAAATATTTTATCTGAGTTTCTTAACATTTGCCATACATTCATCAACCTCTGCTTTTGTCGGCATTGATTTTATTCCTCCGTATTTGGCGGAAGTCAAAGCTCCGCAGGCATTTGCAAAATCCGCGTATTCAACAAAATCGCGTATTGTCATATCTGAAAAGTTCTTTGAGCTTTCGGATATTTTGTATAGAAAAGCACCAAAAAAGCTGTCCCCGGCGCCCAAAGTATCTATAACATCAACATCGTAAGTAGGAAGAACCTCTATCCCTCCCCGTCCGGCAACTATACAACCGCGCGGCCCTTGTGTAACGATAACGGCTTTAAGCCCTATTTTAAGGAGAGTAGCTATTCCCTGCAAAAGCTTTTCGCTATCCGTAAGCATTCTCATTTCGTCCTCTGACAGCTTCATTATGTCTACATACTGAATAACGCTCTTCATAGCCTCGATAGCGCTTTCCTGCGATGTCCAGAGGCTTTCGCGGTAGTTAGGGTCGTATGTAATTATTTTACCCTTTGATTTTGCATATTCGACAGCCCTTGTGACAGCAGACCTTGAAGGCTCATCTGTAAGCGAGAGAGAGCCGAAATGGAAAATATCGCATGTATCAATAAGGTCAAACTTCACCTCTGAATAGTTTATAAGGGTGTCCGCCCCGGGATTTCTGTAAAAGGTGTATCTGCGTTTATTTTCTTCATCATAATCAACAAAAGCGAGGGTTGTATACGCTTTTTCGTCAATTACAAGACCTTTTATGTCAACATTATTTTCAATGAACATTTCTTTGAGAAATTTTCC
>CALZLD010000124.1 GCA_945788225.1 uncultured Clostridia bacterium | reverse complement strand
ATAAAAAGTCCGCCGTCTTTTGATATTCCGCTTGCAATAGCCTCTGCCGAGGTTACGCTGACGCTGTTGTCTCTTGTGCTTTTGTAAATCATTATTACCAATCCTCTCATAGCTCGCTTAAATCAAAAGCGTTGTCTATATAAATTATATCCGATATTTTCCCTTTGTCAAGTTCTATCGAAACCACATCGAACCTTGGCTGTAAATCGCAACCCGTGCGGTATATGTATTCTTCTGCGGTTTTTATGATGAGCTGTCGTTTTTTCGGGGTTACAGCTTCCGTTCCGCTGACCATACTGCCCTTTTTTCTCGTCTTTACTTCTATAAAAAGGACATACTCTCCCTGCTTTGCCACAATGTCAATCTCTCCGCCTCTTATGGTGAAATTCCTGCATAAAATCTCACATCCTCGGCTTTCAAGAAATTCAGCGACAAGCTTTTCTCCCGCATAGCCTATCTCTTTATTTTTCATTGTAAAGCTTTTTTAAAAAGGTCTTGCGGTGAACTTCCGACGGACCGTATTGCAGAATAAGGTCGGTATGCAGCTTTGTTCCGTACCCCTTGTGCTTTTCAAACATATACTGCGGATATTTCTTTGCAAGCTCCGCCATATATCTGTCCCTTGTCACCTTTGCAAGAATAGAAGCCGCCGCTATCGAAGCGGAAGTTCCGTCCCCCTTGACAAGCGTTTGTGCCTTGCAGGGCAGTTCGGGCGGAAGTCTGTTGCCGTCAATAAGAGCAAGGTCGGGTGTTATTGAAAGTCCCTCGACCGCCCTTTTCATCGCAAGATATGTCGCGTTTAAAATATTGAGTCGGTCAATTTCTTCAACAGAAGCCGTCGCCACGCAGTAAGCCTTTGCCTTTGCGATAATCTCGTCATAAAGAGCCTCACGCTTTTTTTCCGAGAGCTTTTTGCTGTCGTTTATTCCCTCGATGACCGTTCCGCTGTCAAAGATTACCGCCGCCGCATAGACATCTCCCGCAAGCGGACCTCTTCCTGCCTCGTCAACTCCGCAAAGAAGGATATTTCCGTTTCTTATATTTTCGTCATACTCAAAAAGCGTCATAGCTTTACGGCTCCTCCAAAGTGATTTTTCCGAGTTTTCCGCTCCTGAATTCGTCAAGAAAGGTAATAGCGGCGCGCTCGGTGTTTACTTCTCCGCCCGATATGAGCATTCCTCTTTTTCTTCCGATTTTTTCGAGTATCTCATACCCCTCGTCGCTATCGGAAATCTCAACGCCGTATCTTGAAACGATATTTTCCTTATATGAATTTTCACAAAGAAAATACAAAAGCCTTGACGCCAAAAGCTCTATGTCAAGAATATCGTCCTTGACAGCCCCCGTGAAGGCAAGCTTTTCGCCGACTTCTTTATCCTCAAACTTCGGCCATAATACTCCCGGCATATCGAGCAGTTCTATTTCGTCGTCGATTTTCACCCACTGCTTTTCTCTTGTAACGCCCGGTCTGTCCTCGACCTTTGTTTTTTTGGACTTAGCCATTCTGTTTATAAACGATGATTTTCCCACATTCGGGATACCTACTATCATAAGGTGCAAGGGTGCTCCGATAATTCCCTTTGCGCGTCTTTTTTCAAGAAGCTCCTTTAAAACCTCTTTTATCATCGGGACAAAATTCTTTATTCCCTTACCGCTTCGGCAATCCGCCGCCATAGCGTAAATTCCCTGAGATTTATAATAGCTCAGCCACTTGTCGGTAACTCTGCTGTCCGCCTCGTCGCACTTGTTGAGTATTACTACCCTCGGCTTGCCCGAAATAAGCTTGTTGAGGTCGGGGTTGCGGCTGCTCATCGGTATTCTTGCGTCAACTATTTCAACAACAGCGTCAACAAGCTTTAGGTTTGCAGTTATCATTCGGCGGGTTTTCGCCATATGCCCCGGGAACCACTGTATCGAGGGCGCTTCATTCATTGCCTACCACTCCTATTTTATCTATCGGCGCATATCTGAAAATAACCTTGCCGAATATTTCTTCATCGGTGACAGGTCCCACAAATCTGCTGTCCGTCGACCTGTTTCTGTTGTCGCCCATAACAAAATATTCGCCCTCTTTGAGCGTTATGGGGTACTCTATATAGCTTGAACCCGTGTATGTTCTTTCGTTTATATACGGCTCGTCAATCTCCACTCCGTCAACATAGACAGCTCCGCTTTCGTAATCGACAGAAATGGTCTGCCCGGGGACAGCTATAACTCTTTTTATAATCGGTTCGTTGAACGCTATCGAGTCGACAACGACAACATCGCCGTTTTTATAGTTATTCACGCAGGAAAGATATATGAGCATATCTCCTGTCTGACCTGTTGTTTCGTCTCTGCCCACAAATGTCGGATACATTGAAGGTCCTATAACCTCCGATGTCCTGAAAACGAATGTAAAAAGCAGAACAACCGTCAGAAACGAGAAAAACAGCGTTTCTATCCAGTCTATAAGCTCTTCGGCAAAACTTGTTTTTTTCTTTTCATTCTCGCTCATAACGCAACCGTCCTTTTAAAAAGATAGCAAAAAAGGGACACATTTCATTGTCCCTTTTTTCACTCTGAAAGTTAAATTAACGGATTTCTTCCTTAACCTTTGCAGCCTTGCCCACACGGTCACGGAGATAGTAAAGCTTAGCTCTACGAACCTTACCGTGTCTTACAACCTCAACCTTGCTGATAACGGGCGAATGAACAGGGAATACTCTTTCAATTCCGCAGCCGTGCGCTACTCGTCTTACAGTAAAGGTCTCGGCAATTCCGCCGTGCTTCTTGGCGATAACTGTTCCTTCAAAAATCTGAATTCTGAACTTGTCGCCTTCCTTGATCTTAACATGCACCTTTACAGTGTCACCGATTTCGATAACAGGTGCGTCTGCCTTGAGGCTGTCATTGCTGATTTGCTTGAGTGCGTCCATTTTAATTTCCTCCTAAGTTTTCAGACATTCTTGCCTGCCGAATTCCTTGACGGCGACAGAGGACTATCCGCTTTAATGTCAATTATATGGCATTAACCCCCGACCTTTCGCAAGAAATATATTTTCTTCAAAAAGACGGATATTCAAATGCTTTAAAATTATAACACACAAGAGCACATTTTTCAAGTGCGCCCACATAAAATTTTATCACAAAACCCTTATGTTTTTTGTGCTTATTGCACTAAAATTATCTATAAGCGAGAATATAAAGAAGTACGCTCCGCTTATTAACAGCGACAGATTTATCTTAAAAAAGCTCATCATAAGAGCCAATACAAGCACAAGCGCAGGCGTAATAATACAGGTGATAATATTGATAAAAGACAGCAGCTTCGGCTTGCTGTCAAAGATAAGAAGAAGCAGCTGTCCACCGTCAAGAGCCTTTATCGGAAGTATATTAAAAAGCGCAGTCGCAAGGTTCATAATGGCAAAGACCTTGAAATTCTCCCCGTCAAACATATAAAATACAGCGAACGCAAGAATGTTCATCAAAGGACCGCTTAAAAGGATTACCGCCTCTTTTTTGTTTTCGACAAGAGAAAAATCCCTGACAATTTTTATTCCCGCGCCGTAAAGGACAATTTTCTTCACCCCTACTCCAAAAAAGAACATCGCCAGAAGATGCCCCGTTTCGTGAAGAATACAAGAAGCAAGGCTCATATATATACAGGCGGAGCTCTCCGAAAGTCCCAAAAGAGCAATCACCGCAAGAAAGCTGAACTCAACTGAAATTATCGTCTTGAATGTGCTTTTTATCCTTAAATTCATTATTCTCACCCCAATAGATTTTATTCGGGGCGAACTTTAAAAAGAACGGTCGCCAAGGAGCAAAACGCCCTTGGCAACCGCCTGCGCTTTAATTTTCGGGATTTTCTTTTTTTATCCTGAATATTGCTCTGAATATTCCCGAAAGCATCTTAGGAGTTTTGATTACAACTATTTTCATACTTAAAACCTCCGCATTCAGTTATGCTATATACTATTCCGCGGAGCAGAAAATGTGAGTCAAAGTTCCCATTCTTTTATCTGTTTTGCGTTATTATACATAGAAACATAGCTTGAATACCTCGATTCTGCTATCTTTCCCGACTTTACCGCCTCTATGACGGCACAGCCCTTTTCGGCTATGTGAGCGCAGTCCTTGAACTTGCAGTTGTGAGAGTATTCCTCAAATTCCACAAAGCAGGAAGAAAGCTCGTCCGCGCGGATAATATCGTAGCGGTTCGTGTCAAAGGTCGAAAATCCCGGGGTATCTGCAACATATCCGCCGTCTGAGAGAGGAAAAAGATCGACCTGCCGTGTGGTGTGTCTTCCTCTTCCCAGCTTTTTGCTTATCTCGCCCGTGTCAAGAGAAAGGGTGCTGTCGATATGATTGAGAAGCGTTGTCTTCCCTGCGCCCGAATTTCCCGTAAAGGCGCTTATTTTACCTGCAAGAAGTCTTTTTATTTCATCACAGCAGTTTTCTTTGCTGTAATCAATAGTAAGAACATCAATGCCGACCTTTTCATATATACTGCGGATATAGTCCCCCTCCGACAAATCTATCTTTGTTATGGCGATAACGGGCTTTATCCCCTTATATTCGCATACGGCGATGAATTTGTCGATTATCTCAAAGTTCGGGACAGGCTCGCAGGTCGAAACCACAAAAACGAGCAGGTCAAGGTTTGCAAGGGGAGGTCTTATGATAAAATTCTTCCTTGGCAGAATTTCCGTAATGAGAATATTGTCCTCAATCCTTACATTATCCCCTGCCGACGGAGAAATTCCCTCTT
>CALZLD010000123.1 GCA_945788225.1 uncultured Clostridia bacterium | reverse complement strand
CTACCACGAAAGGCTTATTTATCGCTTTAAGCTCGGATATTACCCGTTCTTCACATTCCTCATATTCTTCACGGGGAATATCGGATATTGTACCGTCTGTCGTGACAACTATGCCTATTGTAGAATGTTCGCTGATGACCTTTTGAGTGCCTACCTCCGCCGCCATATTAAAGGGAACTTCTTCGTCAAACCAGGGCGTCATAACCATTCGAGGCATTTCGTTTTCAATGTACCCCAGACTGCTTGGGACTATATACCCTACGCAGTCTATCATACGGACATTGAAGTGCGCCCCGTTTTCAAGACTTACTTCAACCGCCTCTTCGGGAATGAATTTAGGCTCCGTTGTCATAATCGTCTTGCCCGCCGCAGATTGAGGAAGTTCGTCAACGGCGCGCTCCTTGCGGTATGCGCTTTCGATATTGGGTATAACGAGGGTTTCCATAAACTTTTTTATAAAGGTCGATTTTCCCGTTCTGACAGGTCCCACAATGCCGATATATATGTCGCCGTCTGTACGCTTTGAAATATCGCTGTAAATATTATTGTTAACCATTTTCAATATACCTCCGCTTTTATCAGGATACTATCGGTATGAGAAGAATTTTTCCGTGTTCCGCGGAGCAGTCGTTTTCTTCCATAATAGCCTCTATAGATGTGGAATACTTCTTTGCAATATCCCAGAGCGTTTCTCCCTCGTCGGCAAAATACATCTTCAAAGCATAGTCCTCCTGCTTTTTGACATTGCTTTCATCAATTTTTATGTCGGATACGGTTTCAAGCCTGCATACCCTTTTGATATTGACGCAGACTCTCACTTCGCATTTAAGCTCGATACTTCCGCTGTCGTCAAGGCTGTATGCAACGGATAAAATATCAACATCGGGAATGACCGTTGTCTTTTCGGATATATCCTTGCACCTGAACTTATGCTCCAAGGTATGCTCGTTTTCAAGGACAATATTCTTTCCCTCGTCATTTTTTGCTATAACGCAGTTGACAAGCTTTACGGCAAGAGTTATGGTGTTGTTTTCGCTGTCCGTTATAACGGAGCTGTTCTTTATCCTGCTCCACGCGTCATAAACGCAGGATATTTTGTTATCCTCAGACTTAACGGGGATTTTCTCAATATGTATCTCGCATATCCTTTCGGGGGACATTCTCACAAAGCAATCGGATTTTATGCACTCGCAGGGGTGCGTTGTGGAGTAAGCGTCCGTGACAATACATACATTTGTATTCCTTACGGCAACGCACAAAAGGCATATATCCGCCTCGACGGCAACCGTTTTCATCTCGCCGTCACCGTTTTCTTTGGGAGAAAGCTCGCACCTTGCTACCGTTGCTGTCAAGGTACATTCATAGCTGTCGTCAATGCCGTCCACATCCATAATCTGACTGAACGGAAGGGTAAATTCCATCTTTTCAAGCGCGTCAGAGCCTTCCTCGGCTAAGGAGTACAAAAAGCAGACCTTAATCTCTCCGTTGGCGATGACCTTGTTGGCGATGACCTTTTTATCCACCGATGAAACTATGCACTCCGAGCGTATTATCGACTTTATCGCAGGCTTTGAGTAGCCTATGTCGATATCGTCCGAAACGGAGATAAGCTTTTCTTTTATAATTTTCTTTCCGACAGCGGAAACATCCTCTTTTTTAAGCTGAATGTTCATTCCGAATGCGTCGCAGATGACTTCTTCGTTCTTTTCTCCCGTTGCGGTTATCTTTACGGATATTGCTCCCCTTATGTCAAGTCTTCGCTGATTTACTGCACGGCAGTTGACATAATCGACCGTCGGGATAAGCTTGACCTCTGCGCCCGAAAGCTCTGTTCCCACATCGACAGATTTTGAAAACACCATTTTCTGCTCGATACAGTTGAGCGCGTTGCTGTTTTCGGAATGATAGAGAATATTCGCCTTGACAAGCAAATCATAATTTATCTTGTTGTCGGATATATTCTTTGAAACGATGCAGGGCGTAACTATACATTTAAGCACCTTGAAAATGTCGGGGTAATAATCGGGCAGAATACAATCGAATTCCACCGCCTGCTCCTGAAAGCCGTCATAAACGACCTCGTCGGACGATATTATTTCACGGTTGACCTTAAAGTTCATATATTTTCCTCCTGTCAGCATAAGCCTTTTTTCAATAGATATTCGGCATATACGCTGTTTATGACAAAGCCCGTACAAAAAAATAAGCCCGATACCCCACAAAAGAGGTATCGGACATTTTTTAACTATACAAGCTTTTCAGAGAGAGAAATCATTCTGTCCCGTTCATCGTCATTTTTGAGTTCCTTTATCATTCCAAGTCCCGAGCCGTTTGCAACAACCGTGATGTCCGCTTCCGACAAGCATTTTGGAAGAACTCCCGTTTTTATAAGGTTTTCGGAGTGGAACTGCGAGCCGTAGCAACCAGAAATGTAAACGGACGGGATAATATCTTCGCAAAGGGACGAAATAAGAGAATTAACAGCCGAAGCGCTTTCATAAAAAAGGTCAATGTCGGACTGTAAAAGCTCCTTGCCGTCAAGAAGAGTGATTTTGCCGTCCTTTATCCTGCCGTCATCTGAAATAAAGCCTTTTTCAAGATTTACGGCAACAACATCCACAAGTCCCGTTGCGGATATTCCCGAAGCTACAACATTGTGCATTGTTGAGTATTTTATCTCGCCGTCAGGCTTTATCTCCGCCGTGTGTATTGCTCCGCTTTCCGAAGATGTTCCGCAGGATATGCCCTTTGTTTCAAATGCATAAGAAGAAACCTTTCCCGATAAAAATCCCGATTTTGTTTTCAAAACGCACTGAGTATATTCACCGAAGTCGATAAACAAAGAATTTTCAGGTGCCGTGTCCGCTCCGAAGTAGCAGAGCGTTGAGAGCATATTACCCGAAATGCCGTTTTCGGCGCAGGGAGAAAGAAAGACAGACGCGTTTTTTCTTCCGCAAAGACCGATTTTCTGCGCGCGGTCTTCTATTCCGAAAAGGCTGTTGTTTTCTTCAATGCCAGAAAAGATATGTAAATTTTCAATCGTTCCGCAGACAGAATATGCCGTTATCTCGTCCTCGTCAATGGCATAATCGTTACAGCTTGCAAGAACTGCACTGTTTAAAGCGTCAACTATAGCCTTTTGCGGATTTGCTCCCGCGATGTCAAATTTTGCAAGACCTGCCGTCAGAATATCCCCCGAAGGAAGACTGACAATATAATATGCGGCGGAATTGTATCTTAAATCAACAGAAATTCCGTATTCAAGGCCGCCCGAAGATGAAAGTCCGTAAAAATCCATTTATTAAAACACTCCTTTTTGATTGACGATTGTTCCCCCACAATCGTTCTAAAATACATTATAACACAAAAAATAAAAAATTGCTTGTTTTTTTTGAAAAAACTTGATAAAATATAAAAAGAATATTTTTGACAGAGGAGCATTACTTATGGTTTCACAATTCCGTCACCTTATCGACCTCAACGATTTCCCTGTTTCCTGGTGGGACAAGCTGATTGAGCTCGGCAAGGATATAAAGCAAAATCCCGAAAAATACTCGAAAGCCTGCGACGGAAAAATTATGGCGACTTTATTCTATGAACCTTCAACAAGAACGCAGATGTCTTTTCAGACGGCGATGTTAAGGCTTGGTGGAAGAATTATAGGATTTGACAACCCGGACAGTTCATCTGTTGCAAAGGGCGAAAACCTAAAAGACACAACAAAGATAGTTTCAAGCTATGCGGATATTCTCGTTATGAGAAATCCCAAGGAGGGCTCTGCAAAGGCGGCGGCGCTCACCGCGGACTGCCCTATCATAAATGCGGGCGACGGCGGACATCTTCACCCCACGCAGACATTGACAGACCTTCTTACCCTTTCAGAGAAAAAACAGAGGTTATCGGGGCTCACCGTCGGAGTATGCGGAGATTTGATAAATGGCAGAACGGTCCACTCGCTTCTCAAAGCGCTTTCCTGCTATAAAAACAACACATTTGTACTTATTTCAACAAAGGAGCTTCGTCTTCCGCATTATATAAAGGATATTCTCACTGCTTCCAACTCAAAGTTCATTGAGATGACTTCGCTTGAAGAGGCTATTCCTATGCTCGATGTTCTTTATATGACAAGAATACAGAGGGAACGCTTTGCTTCGGAGGCGGAATATCTTGCGCAGAAGGATATATATGTCCTTGACAGCAAAAAGATGAGCCTTGGCAAAAAGGACCTTATCGTTCTTCACCCGTTGCCGAGAGTTGACGAAATTGCAGTTAATGTTGACGACGACCCGAGGGCGATTTATTTTGAGCAGGCAAAGAACGGAGTTTACATAAGAATGGCTCTGATACTGACAATGTTGCAGGACAACGCAGGTCAGGCGTTACTTAAAGGAAAATGTCACACGGGGGTAAGCTGTAAAAACCCGAAGTGTATCACTAATTTTGAAAATTATCTGCCGAAGAGCTTTATCGGCACGGGAGATACTCTTGAATGTGAGTATTGCGACGAGAGGCTTTTGAAGGAATAAGAGAAAGGGTATCGGAAAATTCCGATACCCTTTGTTTATTTAGGTTTTGCGTTTTGCAAAAAGATTGCTTGTATTTCTAGGAAGTGCTCCGAAACTGTGCTATGTGCACCGTGAGGAGCACTGACAACGAAAGACAGGCAAGATTTTTGCAAAATTAAAGCGCAGATTTAACTACATTGACAATATTCTCCGAACAAAGACCAAACTCTTTGAGCAAGTCCTTTGCAGGTCCCGAATGTCCGAACTTGTCGTTTACGC
>CALZLD010000122.1 GCA_945788225.1 uncultured Clostridia bacterium | reverse complement strand
GCTGTTTTGTCAAGGCTGTCAAGAAAAGGGATGATGTCTGTCTTATAAGGAATTGTAACATTGAAGCCGTCAAGCTTTTTAAGAGATTCAATTTTATTTTCAAGGTCGCCCTTTTCAATATCGGTGAGGTCGTATTCTCCGCACTTTCCCGAAAGCTCAAAAAGCTTTTTGTGAATATCGGGAGAAAGGGAGTGACCGAGAGGATGACCTATAAGAGTACATTTCATAAGTGTTCACAACCTTTTAGTCGGGTATTCCCAGAGCCGACATAGTTTTCTTCAACGAGTCCATATCTTCAACATTGAGCGCAAGCGCTTCGGGCAGGGTAGACTCGGTAAACTTTGAAAGAATGGGTGAAGGTCCGCATTCAACAAAGGTATCGTATCCTTGCTCCGCCATAATTTCAAGCTCTCTTGTGAAAAGAATGGGCGAAGTAAGCTGTTTTGCAAGATATTCGGGCATATTGTCAAAGTCTTTGAGTTCGTCTCCCGTTATCTGTGAGAAAAATCTGCACGACGGAGGATTGAACTTTGTGTGACGGATAGCGTCAAGGTACCTTTCGGCAGCAACCTGCATAAGCCTTGTCTGATAAGCGCAGGGCAGAGTTGTTCTTGTGCAGTGAGCGCCCTCTGAATTAAATCTGTGCACTATCTTGTCAACTCCGCTGTCAACTCCCGAAACGACAATATTATCGGGTGAATTATAAATTGCGGGAATAACATATTCGTCCGTTTCATTGCAGGCGTTTTCAACTTCCTTCGCGGATTTTCCTCTTATTACCGCCATCGCTCCGGGCTTTGCCTTTGCGCAGTAATCTATTGCCTTTGCGCGCTCAATAATAAGCTTCATCGCGGTTTCAAGGCTTATCATTCCCGTTGCGACCATTGCGGCATATTCGCCCATTCCGTAGCCTGCAACGGCCGTTCCCGCAATTCCTCTTGCTCTTGCGCTTTCATAGGCTATGACAGAGGTTATGAGAACAGCGGGCGTCATTACCGATACCTTTGAAAGATACTGTTCATCCCCGCAGTAGCAGGCAAGTCTGAGGTCATATCCTAAAATACGGCTCATATCATAAAAATATGTAAGATATTTGGGATAAGTCTCGGTAAGACTTCTTGCCATTCCGATATACTGGGAATTTTCTCCCGAAAATAAGAATGCTGTTTTCATAGCGCTCTCCTTAATTCATTAGTAATGTAAAAATTTAATTAACACATTGACTTTAACACAAAAAAGAAGTATAATTCATTCAAAGTACATTATATGCGGTTGCTGTACCTTGATGCAAAAAACAAAAAATACATACCCAATACATTATATCACATAAATTTACAAATTTCAATAGCTTTTAATTATGCATATAGCCGAAAAGGAGAGATAAAAAATGTCAAGAGAAACAAAATGTCCCGTTTGTCAGAAGCCACTTGTATTAGGTCAATGTCCCGACTGCGGATATCATTCCAGCGACGACGACTGTATTTCATCGGCAAGAACATATGACGACGACCATATACACATAAAAGTAAAATCATTATCGGCTGAAAATCACGGAGCTTCGTCGGAACAGACGAGTGCAAGCAGTTCTGATTTCGACAATCTTTACAGAGTATTTGTTATACTCACCTGGGTTATACCCGTATGGGGCTTTATAATAGGTCTTGTTGTACTGAAATCAAAGAATGCCCCTAAAATCTATCAGCAAAAGCTTAAAAGAACATTCTTTACAGCACTTATTGTTTATATTATCTTATCAGGTTTTGTTGAGGGCGTTATACCAGCGATAATAGAAAGTTTATAAAATGGTACATAATATTTGTTGAAACTGACATATATTTTTTTATGAAATCATATTGACCTTTTATGTGCTTGACTATATACTATACATATATTATTTTTTGGAGGGACCAAAATGATTTTTGAAAAAGTCAGAGCGATTATCGCTGACCAGCTTGATATTGACGAAGATGACATAACTCTTTCTTCGGATATTCAGAGCGACTTTGGTGCGGATTCGCTTGATATTGTCGATATGATAATGAGCCTTGAGGATGAGTTTGAAATAGAGCTCCCCGATGAAGAGGTTGAAAATATGAAAACAGTCGGAGATGTTGTAAGATTTATCGAAGACAATACCTAAAAAACAAAAAGACGGCGTAACGCCGTCTTTTTTATTTTTGGAATTGTTCAGTTATTGTAATGTGCCGACATGGAAATACAAGTGAGATTTTCAGCAACACCTTTAAAAAACATTTTGCGAAAAGATTGCTTGTATTTCAAGGAGGCGCTTCGACGCTGTGCTGTGTGCACCGCGAAAAGTGCCGACACGGAAATACAAGTGAGATTTTCAGCAACACCTTTAAAAAACATTTTGCGAAAAGATTGCTTGTATTTCAAGGAGGCGCTTCGACGCTGTGCTGTGTGCACCGCGAAAAGTGCCGACACGGAAATACAAGTGAGATTTTTCGCAAAACTATTCGATAGTGGATTTGCTTGCCGTTCTCACTGCCTGCTTCGTCTTCTTGACTGAAACAATGCTTGCGCTTAAAAGTCCTTCGGTCTGGTCGAGGATATTTTCAACATACTCTCTCGCTTCTATTTTCATCTGCTTGCATTTATCCTGAGTCTGATTAAGTATTTCGTTTGCCTTGGCTCTTGCCTCTTTGACTATTTCATCGTTTGAAACTATAGCCTTGGCTCTTTCCTCAGCCTTTCTCACAATAGCCTCTGCCTCGTTGTTTGCGTCGGAAATAATGGTTTTTCTGTCCATAACGATAAGCTTTGCCTGCTTGATTTCGCTTGGAAGATTAAGTCTTATCTCGTTTAAAAGGTCTCTTATCTTGTCGGCGTCCACAACTACCTTTTTGCCCGAAAAAGGAACAGTCGCTCCCTTGTCGAGAGTGTCGTCAATCATTTCAAGAACATCGTCGATATTCATTTTAGTTGTCCTCCTTTTTATTGTTTTCGCAAAGTCTTTCTATTACAATATCGCGGACCTTGCTTGGAACAAACGAATCAATGTTTCTGCCGTATCTTGCAATTTCCTTTACAATGCTTGAACTGCAATACATATTCTCGGCGCTTGTTGTGAGAAAGACGGTTTCCGCACCGTCATAGAGAATTTTGTTTGCAAGAGCCTGCTGGAATTCGTTTTCAAAGTCGGTGACGGCTCTTAAACCTTTGACAATTGCAACCGCGCCCTTTTCCTTGACATAGTCCACAAGAAGTCCGTCAAAGGTGTCTATCTCCACATTATCCATTCCCTCGGTGACTATTTTTATCAGCTCTACTCTTTCCTCAGCGGTAAAGCAGGGTGTTTTAGCCGAATTTTTTGCGACAAGCACTATCACCTTGTCAAACATTTTTGAGGCGCGCTTTATTATATCACGATGACCGTAGGTAACAGGGTCAAAGCTACCCGGGCAAACGGCAATACGCATAATATCAATCTTCCTTCATTTTATATAATGTTACCGCTATTTTGCCGTAGCGGTATGTTTTCTTTGCAAAAAATCCGTCGACCTCTTCGGGCATTTCTTCTCCGACAGGATGTTCGCAAAGAATAATTCCCCGGTCGGACATTTTCTTCACAAGCAAAGGCAAAGCCTGCTGTAAAAGCCCTTTGCTGTAAGGAGGGTCGAGAAGAGCTATGTCAAAGGTGTTGTTTGTGGATTTTAAAAAGTCGAGACTGTCCATAAAATAGCACTTTGAAACGCTGTCAAAGCCGACGCTTTTAAGGTTCTGAGAAGTAACATCAAGCGAACGCTTTGAGTTGTCAACAAAATATCCGAACTTTGCGCCGCGGCTCAAAGCCTCTATCCCCATCTGTCCGCTGCCCGAAAATAAATCGAGAAAAACAGAACCGGGGACATCGAACTGGATAACGCTGAAAACAGCCTCTTTCACCATATCGGTGGTAGGTCTGACATCGTTTCCGTCAAGGGTAATGAGCTTTCTTCCTCTTGCTGTTCCTGTTATAACACGCATAAATTTTCTCCCTGTTTTTCAAAAAACTTATTTTATTATACCACAAAAATCAAGCCTTGTCCATAGCCGCAAGTATTTCTTTTGCCGTTTCTTCATTAACCTTTGCTACTTTTGCTATTTCTTCGGGCGAAGCCTCTGAAATCGCCTTTTTCGTTTTGAAGTGTTTCATTAAAAGAAGCACCTTCTTTTCTCCTATTCCCTTGACATTCATAAGCTCGGACTGAAAGCCTTTTTTTCTCGTGCTTCGCTGATAGGTTATGGCAAAGCGGTGTACTTCGTCCTGTATTCTTGTCAGCAGAAAGAAAGCAGGCTTCATATCCGAAACGGAAATTTCCGCTCCGCTTGTGGCAACGGCTCTTGTGCGGTGCTTGTTGTCCTTTACCATTCCGAAAACATTCGTTTCAATACTGAGCTCCGCAAGTGCCTCTTTTACTGCGTTCACCTGATTTTTTCCGCCGTCCACAAGTATAAGGTCGGGCATTTTTGAAAAGCCCTCGTCGCCGTTAAGATAATGCTTAAATCTTCGTGAAACTACCTCTTTCATACAGCCCACATCATTCTGAACGATATTTTCTTTTATCGAAAATTTTCGGTAAGCGGATTTGAGCGGTCTGCCGTTTTCAAAGACAACCATTCCCGCCACCATTCCCGTTGATCCTAAATTTGAAATATCATAAGACTCAATATATTCGGGGAGCTTTTCCATTCCGAGAAGCTTTCCCAGTTCTTCAAGAGCGACAATTTCCTTGCCCGTTCTCCCCGCTTTAAACGACAGATACTCGCTTGCGTTTGACTTTGCCATTGCAATAAGCTTTGCTCCGTCG
>CALZLD010000121.1 GCA_945788225.1 uncultured Clostridia bacterium | reverse complement strand
ATTTCAGACCCTTACACCGACGCGGATTCGGGCAGGCTTGTCATAACAATATCCAAAAAGATAGAAAAGAACGGAAAAATTATCGGCGTAATGGCGCACGATATCTTTCTTGACCAGGTTGCCGAAACGGTAAATTCTCTTAAAATTGACGAAAACGGTTTTGCCGTTCTTCTTACAGAAAGCGGAGATATTTTAATTCACAACGATACAACGCTTTCGCCCTATGTAGACGGTGACGGCAACGATGTTTTCTTCCCGTTTACAGACTATCTTCCCAAATATGACGCAAAGAACTATGACGGAACTATACAGAAATTCAAAACGGCGTCCAAGAACGGCGTTGTTTATTCCGAAAGACCTATTGAGGCTACGGGCTGGAAAATAGGCTATGTTTTCGATAAGGCGGAATACGAATATGACACCAAGGGAATAACGGGATTTTTTGTTGTTCTTGCTATCGGGTTCACCATTGTGATTATCATCAGCGTTTCGGTTCTTATCAAAAAAGCGTTTGCACCTCTTCAAAAAATTGCGGTTGAGGCAAAACGAGTTGCAGAGGGCGACCTCGGCACAAAATTCGAGTATTCGGAAAACGACGAGATAGGCTCTGTATGCCGTGCCATCGAGGATAACAACAGCGTTGTAAAGCGTTATATCGACGATATTGCAAACCGACTTGAAGGAATGACCTGCGGAGAGTTTAACAGAAAATCCGATGTTGAATATATAGGCGATTACTCGTCGATAGAAACTTCTCTCAATCATATTTCAAATTCTCTTGCCGAGATTTTTGACGGTATCGAGAACGCCTCGGCGAATGTTACAAGCGGAGCGGGCGAGGTTGCAGGCAACGCAAACCGCCTTGCTATGAGCGTTTCGGATAAGAATTCGCTCATCTCTGAAATTGTTGAAGAGGTTAACGGAGTTTCAAAGAAGATAACAGATAATGTTAAGGGAACGGACGACGCGCGCGAAATCGCAAAGAATACGGCGGAAGTCGTTCAGAAGAGCAGTAAGCAGATGCAGAAGCTCCTTGAAGCTATGGACGATATTTCTTCATCCAGCGAAAAGATAAGAACTATCATAGAAACTATCGAGGACATTGCGTTCCAGACAAATATCCTCGCGCTCAACGCTTCTATTGAGGCGGCAAGAGCAGGCGAGGCGGGAAAAGGCTTTGCTGTAGTTGCAGACGAGGTCAAGAACCTTGCCGAAAAGAGCTCCGAAGCCTCGGAGCAGACATCGGAACTTATAGAATACTCTGTCCGTGCAGTTAACAACGGAAAGAGCCTTGCCGATGAAGCATCCGACTCGCTTGATGAAGTTGTTGAAAAGACAAGCGCTATCGACGATATAATCGTCCGCATAAACGAGCAGTCCTATGAACAGCAGGAAAATATGAATAATGTCCGCGATAAGATAGGCGATATTGCCGAATTTATGACATCGGCAACAGCGACAGCGGAGGAAAGCGCCGCCGCTTCCGACGACCTCAACAATCAGGCTTCAAAGCTCAAAAAGATGATATCAAAGTTCGGAAAATAAAATAATCCCCCGAAACCGCAAAAAGTTTCGGGGGTTAAGTTACTATGGGGGCGATAAGATGATTTACACCGTGACACCTTTTCCTACCGTCGAATATTACGCAAAGGTGCACTCGTTTCAACAGGGCGCTTTATTGACGCCTGATAAGACCGATGTTTTTATCGGGGGCACAGGAGTGAATATTTCTCTGATGCTTAATAATCTCGGTTATCCCAGTATGACATTGGGGTTTGTTTCGGGAATTACGGGTGCGTTTATTGAAGATACTCTTGCGCAGCTCGGCTGCACAACGGGTTTTATAAAGGTAAATGGCAATCCTGCCGACTGCATCAATATAAGAATTGACACGATAAAACCTACCGATATTACGGGAAAGGGACTTTCGGTCACCAAAAACGATATTGAACTTCTCTACGGCAAGCTTGACCTTTTGTCCGAGGGCGATATTCTCATTATGATGGGTGATTTGCCGTCAGGCTTTCCCAAAGACTTTTATGAGGATATTTTAAATACCTTCGCTGTAAGAAATCTTAACATAGTTTCAGATACCGACAACCCCTCTCTTGACAAGATACTTGAAAATAATCCTTTTCTTGTCAGGGCGGATAAAAAAGGTCTTGAAAAGCATTTCGGAGTGGAGCTTAAAGACCATTCGGACGCCGCTTGGTACGCAGGAAAAATGTGCGAAGAGGGAGCGAGAAATGTTGTGGTATACCTTGGCGCACACGGAACTGTTCTTGTCACTAAGGACGGCAAGGCGCTTCATTCTCCTGCCCCGAAGGGAAATGTCGTCAGCACTCTGGGAGCGAAGGAAAGCCTTGCGGCAGGCTTTATTGCAGGATATTTTGACAGCGAGGGCGATGTTATGTACGCCTTTAATATGGGCATAGCCGCCTGCAATGCAACTGCATTCAGCAGCAGAATAGCTACGGCAGAAGAAGTCCATGCGTTAATGTAAAAAATAAAATCTTTCGGATAAGAAAATATCCGAAAGATTTTTTTATTATTCCTTGCTGTAATCCTTAAAGCAGATGTTCATATCCACATCGCCTTCGATACCGTCAATTGAGCCTTCGCAGGAATACTGCCACATATCGAACTTATAATACATCGTCGGAACATCGCCGTATTCGGCAAGCCAGATGTCATAGTCTTTAAGACGACTTAAATCAAACTTGAAATACCCCATCCTGCGCGACATATAGACCATCGGTTTGTAGCCTGCGTTCTTCATCATCTCGCAGAAAACAACGGCGCAGTCGTTAACGGTCTCAGCAGAAACGGTATCGGACCGCGCAGGGTCTGTTCCGATAATTTCCCAGTCGTAGACAACGGGGTAGGTGAGCTCTTCACCGTCCAGAATGTCAAGTACAAATTCCGCTTCTTCAACAGCCTCTTCAAGAGAAACCGCCTGAGAGAAGAAGTACACACCCACATCTATTCCTGCTGCTTTTGCACCTTTTATATTCTGCAAAAAGCATTTGTCAAGAGAGATATTTCCCGTTTCGTATCCGCGGTTGCCGATTCGTACCATAACGAATTCGACTCCGCTTTCCTTGACCTTTTTCCAGTCGATATCGTGCTGGTGAGCTGAAACATCAATGCCGAACTTTGACAGCTTTTCGCCGTTTTCGGCATAGAATATCCTGCCGTTTTCGTCCTTTTCAAACGATGTTCCGTCAAGAGTGTTCTTTTCCACTCCCGAAAGAACGGGGAGCCACACCTCGCCCAAAAGACCGTCTTTAAAATAAAGCCTGCTGTCATCGACCTTTACTGCCGATTTTTCGTTTGCCTTTATTATCGCTTCGTTCTCGGATTCCAGTGCGGACGCTTCGGCAATGGTGTAGATAGCTTTGTTACGCTCTTTGAAATAAGATATTCCGAAAATCACCGCAATGATTATCAAAGCGACAAGAACAATGCAAAGCGCGACGATTATTCTGTTTTTGCGGTCCTCTTTTTCAAATTCGTATTCTATTTCATCATAGATGTCTTTTTCAAAATTATCGGGCATAGATTACTCCTTACCTGACTTTTAAAAACTGCTCCGAAAATGCGGCTTCGCTTAAAGGCTTTCCGAAGAAATAGCCCTGAATAAAATCAAGTCTCATCGGAAGAACTATCTTGTATTCGTCCTCGCGCTCAACGCCTTCAAGACAAACCTCAATGTCAACATCGTGACAAAGCTCGACAACGAATTTGATAAAGGTGCGGTCAAAATTGCTTGACTTGATATTCTTTACAAACGCCTTGTCTATCTTTACAATGTCGGCGGGGAACTCTTTGAGGACTTCAAGCGAAGAATATCCTGTTCCGAAATCGTCCATAGCTATTTTTATGCCTTTTTTGCGGATTGTCTCAAAAGCTTTTGAAACAAGGTTCCTTTCGGTGATAAAACAACTTTCGGTAAATTCCACTATGATATTTTTCGGGTTAATTCCGTACCTTGATATTACCTTGTCGATAAAGTCAAGGAAGGATTCGTCAAGCAACTGAACATAGGATACATTTATGCTCATTTTGAAATCGGGGTTGTATTTTACGCATTTTGCGCAAATTCTGACGGATTCTTCAAAAACCCATTTTCCCACATGAGCTATCATTCCTGTTTTTTCAAGAATGGGGATAAATTCCGACGGAGGAACATTTCCGTATTCGTCGCATTTCCAGCGAAGAAGAGCTTCTCCTCCTTTAAGATAACCGCTGTCGGCATAAACCTGAGGCTGACAGTAAACCTCAAAGCCTTCAAAATTATGCTCGATGCTTTCGTGCAAAAGCTCGGTAAGATGCAATTCTCTCGGCTTGTTTTCGGTGAGCTTCGGCTCAAAGAATACAATTCTGCCCTTGCCCTTTTCCTTTGCAAAGTCAAGAGCGCTGTGGGAGTTGTTTACAAGAATATCAAAGCTGTTGTTCGTTTCGCTGAACTTACAACAACCTGCCGATATTGTGCAGTAGTATCTCTGACCGTTGAATTCCTGCTGAACAGAGGTACGGTTGTTGATATTTATGAAAATCTGCTTGATGTCGGACTTCAACGCGTTGAGGAAGATTATTCCGAATTCGTCGCTGTCAAGTCGATAAGCGGTGCAGTGGGACGGCAGACTCTTGACAATGAGCTGACCTATCGAGCGCAGAGCATTGTCGCCGAACTCTCTGCCGTAAAGGGCGTTGATGTTCTTGAAATCGTCAATATTGAGTATCATAATGCCGAAGTTTTTATTGTCGGCAATATACATTTTAATTCGGTTTTCAAATTCCTTTTTATTGCGAAGACCTGTTATACTGTCGATATTTTCTC
>CALZLD010000120.1 GCA_945788225.1 uncultured Clostridia bacterium | reverse complement strand
ACGCTTGTTATCATCGGGAACATTATTCCAAGCTTGCCGTAAACGGAAGCACGATAGAGTGCGCGGAGCTGAGTTTTGAAAATTTCGGGGCGGTCAAGACAGAGCCTTATTGCGCGAAGACCGAGAGCGGGGTTTTCCTCTTTGTCAAGGTTAAAATAGTCCGCCTGCTTGTCGGCGCCTATGTCAAGCGTTCTTATTATCACCTTTTTGCCTGCCATACTTTCAAGGACTCTCTTGTATACCTTGAACTGTTCTTCCTCGGTGGGATAATCGTTGTTTTCAAGATAGAGAAACTCACTTCTGAAAAGACCTATACCGCCTGCGTCGTTCAAAAGAACTGCCCCTATATTATCAACGCTTCCGATATTGGCAAAGACATTGATTTTTCTGCCGTCAAGGGTTACATTCTCCTTGCCCTTGAGCTCTTGCAAAAGAGCTTTCTTTTCTTCGTCGTCCTTTTGCTTTTTCTCATAAACAGCCTTTGTTTCATCATCGGGCGACACGATAAATTCGCCCGTAAAGCCGTCGGCAATAGCCATATCGCCGTCCTTTATCTCGGAAAGGAACTTGTCCCCCACCCCGATAATAGCGGGGATATTCATATTTCTTGCAAGAATGGCGGTGTGTGAATTTGACGAGCCGTGAGCAGTAACGAATGCAAGGACCTTTTCCTTGTCAAGGGATACTGTCTCGCTGGGAGCAAGGTCGTCGGCGCAGATTATCACCTTTTCGTCCGAAAGAGAGGAACTGCTCTCGTTGTCGCCGAGGCAAGAAATAATTCTGTTAGAAATATCCCTGACATCCGCAGACCTTGCCTGCATATAAGCGTCGTCCATTGAGGCGAACATCTCGGCAAAGTTGTCGGCGGTCACCGCAACGGCATATTCGGCATTGACGGACTGATTTGTTATCATCTCTCTGATAGCGTCGTTGTAGTCGTCATCGTCTATCATCATAATGTGTATTTCAAAAATCTGCGCATTAGCCTCGCCCACTTCTTTGAGCGCCTTTTCATAGATTTTTTCAAGCTCTGAAACAGCTTTTTTCTTTGCGTTTTCAAGACGCTCTATCTCCCCGTCGGGATTATCGATCTTTATCCTCTTGACTTCCATATCAGAGCGCTTGAACACCGATATTTTTCCTATTGCGACTGCGCTGTAAACTCCCTTGCCGATATATTTCTCCATAAAAACACCGCCTTTATTTTTGTTGTAAGATTAAAGGTTAGCCTCCAAGAATTCCTTCATTGCCTTTTCTGCGTTTTCTTCGTCAACGCCCGAAACATTCACGGTGATGGTATCACCGCATTTTACTCCGAGCCCCATAAGAGCCATAAGCTTTGTGGCGCCAACTGTCTTTTCGCCCTTTGTGATTGTTATCTCGCTGTCAAGCTCCTTTGCCTTTTTTGCAAGAAGTCCTGCAGGTCTTGCGTGAATTCCGAGTTCGTCCTTGATTGTATATGTGAAAGTTTTCATAGAATTTATCTCCATTTAATTTATTTTAAGAATTTTGTCGCCGTTTGATACTTTTCCTGCGGTCATTACAGAAATGCTCTCATAATCTTCCGTATTGCAGATTATCATAGGCGTTGTCACCTTGTATCCTGCCTCTTTTATCTTTTCAATGTCAAAGGTGATGAGCAGGTCGCCCGTGTGAACTTCTTGTCCGTCCTTTACATTCGCCTCAAAGAACTGTCCGCCGAGCTTAACCGTGTCAATTCCTATGTGAAGAAGCACACCCGCACCGTTTTCGGATACAAGATTTACAGCGTGAGCGGTGTCGAATACCATATCGACCTTGCCGTTGCAGGGGGAGTAAAGCTTGCCCTCAATGGGTTCTATCGCAACGCCCTCGCCGAGAACCTTTGATGAAAACACTTCGTCCTCAACATCTTCAAGGGGGATTAAAATTCCGTTAAGGTGAGCATAAAGCTCCTCGGACTTGCCGTTTGCTTCTTCCTTTGTTTCTTCCGCCTTGCTTTCAACGGCAATATCGTCAAGGTTGTCTGATTCGGGAGTATCGAGGAAATCTTCAAGTCCCGATTTTATAACGGAAACATGAGGTCCGTATATCACCTGAACGCCGTTGCCCTTGTGGATAACTCCCGACGCACCGCTTTGCTTTAAAAGGTCGTCCGATACAATATCGGGGTTCTTGACAGTTACTCTGAGTCTTGTTGCACAGCAGTCAAGGTCCGAAAGGTTAGCTTTTCCGCCAAGACCTTTGAGTACCAGTGCGCTTGTGCTGTCCTGTCCGCCCTTTGCACTTTCGCCCGACTTCTTTTTCGCTTCCATATCTTTTCTTGTATAAAGCTTTGTTTCTTCGCCGTCGGCTTCTCTGCCCGGAGTTTTAAAGTTGAACTTTGTTATCATAAAGTAGAATACAAAGTAGTAAACAACCGCATAAACAAGTCCCACAATTACAATCCATATCCAGTTTGTCTTTGCGTTGCCCTGCAATATTCCGAAGAGTGTGAGGTCGATAGCTCCGCCTGAGAAGGTCATTCCTACGCCGACATTGAAAATGTGCATAAGCATATATGAAAGTCCTGCAAGAACGCAATGAACGGCATACATGGCGGGAGCTACAAAGAGGAATGTGAATTCAAGGGGTTCTGTAATGCCCGTGAGCATAGAAGTGAGCGCCGCAGAGAGAAGAAGTCCGCCCACAACCTTTTTCTTTTCGGGGCGAGCGGCTCTGTATATTGCAAATGCAGCCGCAGGAAGTCCGAATATCATAAAGGGGAATTTTCCTGCCATAAATCTTGTTGCCGAAACCGAGAAATGTTCTGTCGACTTTGAGGCAAGCTCTGCAAAGAAGATGTTCTGAGCACCCTGAACGGTAACGCCGTCTATTATCATCGAGCCGCCAAGCTCTGTCTGCCAGAAGGGCATATAGAATACATGGTGAAGTCCGAATGGGATAAGCGCTCTTTCAATAATGCCGTATATCCATGTGCCTGCATATCCCGATTGAAGAACAAGGTTGCCAAGGCTTGCAATACCTGCCTGAATAACGGGCCAGATATAGAACATAAGAACGCCTACAACAAGGTAAACAAGGCTTGTTATAATGGGGACAAATCTTGTTCCGCCAAAGAACGAGAGCACCTGCGGCAGTTGTATCTTATAAAATCTGTTGTGCAAAGCCGCAACGCCAAGACCTACTATAATTCCTCCGAAAACGCCCATCTGCAAGGTAGTGATACCGAGAGATACCGTTGTCGAGTTCGGCGCCATAGCGGCAACTCCGCCGTTTGCTGAAATGAGTGCGCTTATTGCCGTGTTCATAATAAGGTAGCCGATAGCCCCCGACAAAGCGGCGACTTCTTTTTCTTTTTTCGCCATGCCTATTGCAACACCCATTGCAAAAAGCAAAGCGAGGTTGTCAAATACGATACTTCCCGTCTTGCTCATAATGTCAAGAATGGTATAAAGAAGTCCGCCCTCATAGATTATCTTAGTCAGTCCGTATGTTTCAAGTGTTGTGGGGTTTGTAAAAGAGCTTCCTATGCCGAGCAAAAGTCCTGCCACGGGAAGAAGTGCGATAGGAAGCATAAATGAGCGCCCTACTCTTTGAAGAACCCCGAAGATCTTGTCTTTCATTTTCTGATACCTCCATATTATTTTTATCGTATCATATCGCACAAACGGTACCTTTTTGCAGGATATGACAGCATTTATCAACTTATCCGCTGACTTTTTTAAGGTGAATTGTGAGCGTTATCAGCTCGTCGTCGTTTATGTCTTTCTTGTATGTTTTAAGTATATAGTCCTGAATACATAACGCGCATTTGAAGTGCTTGTTGCAGGTCTTTTTTATCATCGCAACAAATGCGTCATCGTCGCTTAAGGTTGTCGGCAAAGGCTTGTTCTGAAAAAGTCTTTGCGCAAGATATTTAAGGTGCGCCATAAAGCGTTCATAGTTTGGGGACTCTCTGTCAAACTTTGTGCCGTAGTAATATTCCGATATTTCAACGCAACCGTTTATCATCTTTGTTATGTCATAGACATCGCTCATTTTGGTATCAAGCTTTGCGTTTATTATGTGCATTGCGATGAACCCTGCCTCGTCCCTTGTCATCTCAACGCCAAGTTGTTCTTTCATCTTTTCAACGCAATATTCGCCGAGCGCAAGCTCATCGGGGTAAGATTCTCTTATCGAATCAAGCAAAGGATTTGTAAATTCCATTCCGTTTTTCTTTCGCTCAATCGCAAAGGCGATATGGTCGCAAAGAGTTACCAAAAGCGATTCGCTTAACTTTTCGGGATAAATCTTTCTTATATGCTCCACAATATCATTAGTGAAATTCATATATTCCTCGGGGATATCCTTTAACATTGATATCATCTTTTTTTGCAGTTCCGAGTCGGTAATGAGATATGTTTTCTGAATCTGATTAGCGTCAACCGTGTCGCCGAATTTCTTTCCGAAGCCTATGCCTTTGCCCGATACAATCTGTTCCTTGCCGTTATCGTCAAGAACGCAGAGATTGTTGTTGTTGATAACCTTGATGACTTTCATAGCATACTCCTAATTTTAAAAATAAAAAAGACCAACCTTTATACACAGCAAGCTCACAAAAAGAACCTGAATACAATGCAAAAAGTTGGTTATGCCCAAAAAGGTAACACTCCAATAAATGTTCACACGGATATTTAATTTTCTGTGCTCATTTTACCTTATCATATCGGATTTGTCAACTGTTTTTAACAGTAGTTGACAAACTTCTGCATTTTGCACAATCGATTAAATTGTATTATATCTAATTTACACAATCGGCGTTATGCGTAGTATTTTCTTTTTTGGGGGATATTATTCAATGAAGTGAAAATAAAAAAGCAC
>CALZLD010000119.1 GCA_945788225.1 uncultured Clostridia bacterium | reverse complement strand
ATCTTTTTAAAATCAATGGATGACGCAATAAAAGCATATAACGATATTGCAGATATTCTTGAATCAAAATATTATGCAGAGTATATTTCAGACGGACTTTCAGAAAAATCCGCAAAAACAAAAGCAGAAAAGAAAGCTATTGAAGACGCGAGATTTGTTCTGCCTAATGCAGCCGAGACCAAAATGGTTGTTACTATGAACGCTCGTTCATTACATAATTTTTTCAGGCTCCGTTGTTGCAACAGAGCACAATGGGAGATAAAAGCCGTTGCAGACGAAATGTTAAGGCTTTGCTGTGAAGTTGCTCCCACATTATTTAAAAACGCAGGACCTTCCTGCGCGTCGGGAGTATGTTCTGAGGGAAAAATGTCCTGCAAAAAGGCAAATGAAATGAAAGAATATTATAAGGAGCTTAAAAATGGGAAAGCTAATAGTAATTGACGGTCTTGACGGTAGCGGAAAGTCAACTCAGTTTGAGCTCTTGAAAAAAATTCTTTCAGATCGAGGAATATCTGTAAGGGCAATAAGCTTTCCCGAATATGATAAACCTTCATCGGCACTTGTAAAAATGTATCTTAACGGTGAATTTTCAAATAATGCCGAAGACATAAACGCTTATGCTGCGTCGAGCTTCTATGCCGTTGACAGATATGCAAGCTATAAGCTTTACTGGGAAAATGATTATAAAAGCGGCAGTATTATTCTTGCAAGCAGATATGTAAGCTCAAACGCTATTCATCAGATGGTCAAGTTGCCTGAAAGCGAATGGGACAGTTATCTGAAATGGCTTATTGATTACGAATATAATAAAATGGCTATTCCTAAAGCGGACAAGGTTATTTTTCTTGATATGCCCGTGGAAATATCCCAAAAACTTTTATCGCAAAGATATAACGGCGATGAAAACCGCAAGGATATACACGAATCTAATATAAAGTATCTTCATAATTGCAGAAAATCGGCATTATATGCCGCTAAAAAGCTTAACTGGTCGGTCGTTACTTGCAGTGACGGAGAAAATGCTCTTCCGACTGAAGTTATTTCAAAAGAAATTCTTAAAATTATAGATGAGGTAATTTAAATGCTTGAATTCAGGGACATTCAGCTTTCTGACAAAGATTGGATAGATAAATCGCTGAAAATGTCTGATTTCAGAGGCTGTGAATACAGCTTTGCAAATAATATAGCTTGGAGAAGGCTCGGAAATGCAAAAATCAGCAGATTTGAGGACTTTTACATTTGTGCGTCTTTTTCTGAGGACACCCCTGCGTTCTTTTTTCCTGCGGGAAAAGGGGATTACAAAAAAGTTTTTCACGAGTTTTACAAATTTTCAAGTTCTCTTGATAAGCCGCTGGTCGTCCAATCTGTCGGAACTGACAATCTTAATATGTTTAAGGAATTTTACGGAAATTGCTTTTCCATAGAAAGTGATGAAGGCGGATATGACTATATTTATAATGCTGAAGACCTTATTACATTGAAAGGCAAGAAATATCACCAGAAAAGAAATCACCTTGCGAGATTTTATGAAAAAAACTGGAGCTATGAACCAATTGACGCTCATAATATGGACGAATGTATAGAACTCAGCGTTAATCTTTATAATGATAAAATGGGTTATAACAGCCGTTCAAGCGTTCTTGAGCAGCTTGCTATTCATACCTTTTTTGATAATTTTGATTATTTAGGTCTTAAAGGCGGCGTAATCAGAATTGACGGACAAGTCATTGCCTTTTCCATCGGTGAAAAAATAAATTCAGATACCTTTTGTGTGCATATAGAAAAAGCAATGCCCGATATACAAGGTGCATTTGTTGCAATAAACAACGAATTTGCAAAGCGTGAAGCTTCTGACTGCAAATACATCAACAGGGAAGAGGACCTTGGCATAGATGGACTCCGAAAAGCAAAAAGATCTTATCATCCGTGCTATTTACTTGAAAAACACAAGATTATTTTTAATAGGGAGGTTAAAATATGATTTACGCTTTTCTTGCAAACGGGTTTGAAGAAACAGAGGCTATAGTGCCTATTGACCTGCTCAGAAGATGTGAGAAAAATGTTGTTACCGTCGGCATAGGCGGACAAATAATCAAAGGTTCACATGGCATTCCTGTTTTTACTGACATTGAAGATAGGGAAGCAGTATTCGATGATAATCTTGAAATGATTATTCTTCCCGGAGGTATGCCGGGTACAATAAACCTTGAAAAGTCGGATATTGTCCAGAAAGCTATTGATTATTGTGCAGAAAACAATATTCCTATTGCAGCGATTTGTGCGGCGCCGTCAATTTTAGGTCATAAGGGACTTCTTGACGGCAGAAAGGCTTGCTGTTATACTGGATATGATACTCAGCTTGGGAACGCCATTTTCGACGCCGACGCAAAGGTTTGCATTGACGGAAATTATATAACCGCAAGAGGTGCGGGAGTAGCTGTTGAATTCGGACTTTGCCTTGTAGAAAAGCTCATTTCAAAAGAGCGAAGCGAGACCTTGAAAGCTGCTCTGTTATGTTAGAAGTAAACGAATATAAAGCTGAAAAAAGAAGGTATTATAAGTCTGTCAGAAGCTCTATGTCCGTAATTGAAAAAAACAGCGCCGATTTGGAGATTTTTAAAAAAATTATCAATACCGATTCTTTTAAAAACGCTGAAACAATACTTACATATGTTTCCGTTAACGACGAAACCGATACCTTAGAACTTATAAAATACTGTTTTGAAAACGGCAAAAAAGTTGCTTCTCCCAGATGTCTTGATAAAAACGGAAGAATGAGTTTTTTTGAAATCAATTCTTTTGAAGATTTAAAGCCGTCATATTTTCATCTCTTGGAGCCTGCCGAATACTGTAACGAAATCGTTTCTTTCAAGAATTCACTTTGTATTGTTCCTGCTTTTTCCTATGATAAAAACGGATACAGGATAGGCTACGGCGGAGGTTATTATGACAGATTTCTCTCTGAATACAGTACGAAAACAATAGGTATATGCTATGACAGATGTATTGAAAAATCTCATCTTCATAGTGAATTTGATATTAAGGTTGACATGGTTATAACAGATAAACAGATTTTTTCTTTGGAGGACAAAAATGAACGATAACGAACTTAATAACATAAACTCTCACGAAGAAAACGATTTTTCAAATGAAGAACTCATTGCCGATATTAAGAAAGCAAAGAGCAAAGCTGACGATAAAAAAAGTTTGCAGAACAATAAAGATAATCAACAAAAGCATTCTTCAAAGAAAAAACGCAGAAAACGCAAAAAAAATACAGGAAAAATTGCTTTCAGACTTATTATTTTCTGTATAATAGTTATTGTTGCCTGTTTTTGTGCGTTTGTCCTTATCAATCTCGGAATGGAAGTCACAGGTCTTGGAAGACACGATGAAACAGAGCTTATAATAGAGATACCGCAAGGCGCTACAACATCGGATATTGCAGATATTCTTGTTGAAAATGAAATAATAAATAATCCTCTGGCTTTCAGAGTTCTTTCCAATAAGAAAAACGCAAATTCTTATAAGGCGGGAAAGCATAAAATAACCGCAAATATGTCATATTCAGACCTTATTGATGTTTTGCAGGAAGATCCTATTCAGGAAAAAATTTCAGTAAATGTTACTTTTCCCGAGGGGTATACTCTCGAACAATGTGCAAAAGAACTTGAAAACGCAGGAGTATGTCGCGCCGATGACTTTATTGAGGCCTTTAATTCCGCAGAATTCGGCTATAATTTTGAGAAAAAGGTTGAAGACAAGGAAACAAAATACTATAAAATGGAAGGATATTGTTTTCCCGACACATATACCTTCTTCAAGGATTCCGACCCACAGGTTGTTTGCAAAAAAATATACGCTAATTTTGCAGAAAAAGTAAATGCAAATATGCTTGGAAGAATGGATGATTTAGGTCTTACTCTTGATGAAACTCTTGCTTTGGCGTCGATAGTACAATCGGAGGCTCCGACATCAAACCAGATGAAACTTGTTTCGTCAGTTTTCTGGAACAGACTTCACAATAAAGAAGAATTTCCTAAACTTCAATCTGACCCTACAAAGAAATACGCCGCTTTTTCAGGTATTGACCTTTATGACACATATAAGAGCGAGGGTGTTCCTCCGGGAGCAATATGCAATCCGGGTGCGGACGCAATAAACGCCGTTCTTTACCCTGAGGAAACCGATTATTATTATTTCTGTTCAAACCTCAGCACACAAGAATTTTATTATGCAAAAACTCTCAGTCAGCACGAAAAAAATCTTGCTGAGGCAGGACTTCTTTAAATGGGGGATATTATTTGTTTGATTTTGATAGATTAGAACTTCTTTCTCCTGTAGGAGATTATGAGAGACTTATTGCTGCGATAAACTACGGCGCTGACGCAGTATATCTCGGCGGACTTTCATTCGGAATGAGGTCCGCTCCGCAAAATTTTACTTTTGAACAGCTAAAAAGTGGGGTAGAGCTTGCTCACAAGAATGGAGTAAAGGTATATCTTACCTGCAACACTTTGCCCCGAAATAATGAAATTGTTCACTTTGAGGAATTTATTAAAAATGCGTCCGATGCAGGAGTTGACGCTGTTATCGCAACAGATATAGGCATACTTTCTCTTATAAAAAAATATACCCCCGATATGGAAATCCATATTTCTACTCAGGCAGGTATAGTAAATTTTGTCACGGCGAACGAGTTTTATAATATGGGTGCAAAAAGAGTCGTTCTTGCAAGAGAGCTTTCTCTTGAAGAAATCGCTGAAATCAGGGCAAAAACGCCTAACGAACTTGATATTGAAGCATTTGTCCATGGCGCCATGTGCGTTTCGTTTTCAGGAAGATGTCTTTTATCTGCTTATATGGTCAATAGGGATGCAAACCGAGGGGAATGCGCTCAGCCTTGCAGATGGGGTTATCATCTTATGGAGGAAAAGCGTCCGAATGAATTCTTTCCTGTTTATGAAGATGAAAAGGGAACATATATTCTTAACGCAAAAGACCTTTGTATGATTAACCATCTTGATAAGCTTGCCGAAGCAGGTAT
>CALZLD010000118.1 GCA_945788225.1 uncultured Clostridia bacterium | reverse complement strand
AGCAAAAAATCAAGGCTCCGCGCTTAGCGGTCGCGTTTTGCCGCGACTTTCGCGAGTGAAAAAGTAGGTCGTGCCCCGCAGGGCACGAAACACTCCTGCTTCGCCGACAGCGAAACCAAAATAAAAGCACACCAAGGGTGTGCTTCAGATTATTCAGATAAAAATAAGGGTACCTTAACGGTACCCCTATTTTTTACGCATAAGTGTCAAGCAAATGCCCGAACGATACAGCGCCGTCCGACATATTCTCTATAAGCTGTTCCGCCTGAGCCGATTCGGTGTCAAGCGCCTTGTCAAGCATTTTAAAGGATATGTTCTGCATAAGCTCTGTCTGCTTCATATATGAAGCAGTGTTTGCTATACTCATCGTTAAATCCATTAAACGACGCTCCTTTCGTAAGATTGAGGGTAACCCCTCTTATACTATATCGGCAGAAGTTTTTAAAACTTTACTCCTCGCTTCCGTCGTCGTCATCGGGAGCAACATCGGGCTCTATAACCTCGTTTGCTTCTTCCTGCTTTGCGGCGGCTTCCTCAGCGGCTATCTGCTCAGCAGAAAGCTGTTCAACCTCTTCAACCTCGGCTTCTTCATCGTGCTCCGCTCTTGTGAACGATACTACCTTGTTTTCTCCGTTCACTCTCATAAGGCGGACGCCCGTTGCGTATCTGCCCATAACTCTTATGTCGCAGGCTCTTATTCTTATGATAATGCCCTCTGTTGAAATCATAATGATGTCGTCGTCTTCATCGACAACCTTAATTCCGCATACATAACCCTTTTCGTCGGATACTTTATAGTTGAGAAGTCCGTAACCGCCACGGTTCTGAACGCGGTAGCCGTCAATCTCGCATCTTCTTCCGTTGCCCTTGTCGGTAACGGTAAGGACTGTTGCACCGTCTCTTATTCTCGCCATAGACACAACATAGTCGCCCTCGCGGAGCTTGATTGCTCTTACTCCGTGTGCCGTTCTTGACATCGAGCGTATCTGCTCTTCGGCAATTCTTATGGCTCTGCCCATATAGGTTGCTACGATAAGCTCGTTTTCTCCGCCCGTCATTCTAACGCCTGCGATTTCGTCGCCATCGTCAAGACCTATTGCAATAAGTCCGTTCTTTCTTACATTTTTATATGCAGAAAGAGGAGTTCTCTTGATTTTGCCGTTCTTTGTGACCATAACGATGAACTTGCCCTCGTCAAAGTCCGATGTCTTTATCATTGCGGCAATTTTTTCACCCTCTGAGAAGGGGAGCATTCCCACAACATTCGTTCCTCTTGACTGCTTTGAGCCTTCGGGTATCTCATAGCACTTCATCTTATACATTATGCCCTTGTTTGAGATAAAGAGGATATAATCGTGAGTTGAAGCTACAAACATATCCTCGACAAAGTCTTCCTCACGGCGCTTCATTCCCGATACGCCCTTTCCGCCTCTGTTCTGGGTGTTATAAAGCGACAAAGGCTGGCGCTTTACATAACCTATGTTTGTATATGTCACAACGCAGGTTTCCTCGGCAATAAGGTCTTCAATGTCAACCTCTCCGCTTATTGCCTCAATGGCGGTTCTTCTCTCGTCGCCGTATTTTTCCTTTATCTTGCCCAGTTCTTCTCTTATAATTTCAAGAACCTTTCTTTCATCGGCAAGAATTCCTTCGAGTTCGGCAATCTTCACTTCGATAGCGGCAAGTTCGTCAAGTATCTTCTGACGCTCCATATTTGACAGCTGATAAAGTCTCATCTGCGCGATAGCGTCCGCCTGAATAACAGAAAGATTAAATCTTTCGATAAGTCTGTCCTTTATCTCCTGCTGATTTTTTGATGTCCGGCATATCTTTATTACTTCGTCAAGGTTATCAACGGCTATTGCAAGACCTTTTAAGATATGTTCTCTCTCGCGAAGCTTTTTAAGGTCGAACATTGTGCGGTTTCTTATTACTTCAACCTGGAATTTGAGGTATTCGTCAAGCACCTGTTTTAAAGAGAGCACCTTCGGCACGCCGTCAACAAGGGCGAGCATAATCACTCCGACAGTATCCTGCAACTGTGTATAGCTGAAAAGCTTATTGAGAACAATCTGCGGAATAGCGTCTTTTTTAAGCTCAATGCAGATTCTCATTCCGTCTCTGCCCGACTCATCGCGGATATCGTGAATACCCTCGACTCTCTTTTCCTTTGAGAGTGCGGCGATATTTTCAATGAGCCTTGCCTTGTTGACCATATAGGGTATCTCGTGAACAAGAATACACTGTCTGCCCTTTATTTCTTCAATAGATGTCTTTGCACGAAGGGTTATCTTTCCTCTGCCCGTAGCGTATGCGGCTCTTATGCCTGCTTTGCCCATAATAATTCCGCCGGTGGGGAAGTCGGGGCCCTTTATGCACTGCATAAGCTCGTCAAGAGTAGCGTCGGGGTTGTCGATAATATAGTCGATAGCGTCAATAACCTCCGTCAGATTATGGGGAGGGATATTTGTCGCCATTCCGACAGCGATACCCGTAGAGCCGTTTACAAGAATATTCGGGAACCTTGACGGTAATACAACGGGCTCTTTCAGACGGTCGTCGTAGTTTGTGGTATAAGGTATAGTTTCTTTGTTTATATCCGCAAGCATTTCAACGGCTATTTTGCCCATTCTCGCTTCTGTATAACGGTAAGCGGCGGCAGGGTCGCCGTCTATCGAACCGAAGTTTCCGTGTCCGTCAACCAGGGGGTAACGGAGTGAAAAATCCTGCGCAAGTCTTACAAGCGCGTCATAAACCGAAGCGTCGCCGTGGGGGTGGTATTTACCGAGCACATCTCCGACAGTTGCGGCGCATTTTAAATATTTTTTATCGGGAGTAAGTCCCGCTTCATACATTGTATAGAGTATTCTGCGGTGAACGGGTTTAAGTCCGTCTCTTACATCGGGCAGAGCTCTTGAAACGATAACCGACATTGAATAATCAAGGAACGAAGTTTTCATCTCTTTTTCAATGTCAACGCTGATTATTTTCTGATTTGGATTGTCAAACATTTTTTTCTCACCTATTCGTTGTTATTTCTGATTATAGAACTTTTTTGCCTTTTCTGAAAGTTCTTTTCTCAAAAGCTCTGTCTGCTCGTCCGAAAGATATTTCTTCGGTATAACATAGAACATCTGCTTTTTGATATATATAACGAACTCGTCGGGGATTTCCATAACATAGGGCTCGTCCGTTTCATAAAAAATTATCTTAGGGGCAATTTCGGGGATATTTCCATTCTCGTCAGGCTTGACAACGGTAGTTATCTTTATGCTGTCTTCAAAAACCTCGGCGGTGTAGCTGTCGTCCTCAATAGTCGATAAAGCCTCTTTAAGCGTTTTTCTTCTCTTTAACGGAGTTATCCACAAAATAAGCAGAAACGCTATTGAAACTCCCACAATCATAACCTGAGTGTTGTTGTTTGTGGGGACTTTTATCGCCATATAGAGATTATAGGCGGCAACAAGTGCCACAAGAACCGTAAAAACAATATTTCTCGGGAACTCAAACCTTTTCTGCACCTCGCCGAAAGCCTTGTCGTAATTATCAACAGTAATGGTATAGGCAAGGTCAGAAAGCTTTTTCTTTTCGTTTTCCATTTTCTATTTCCTTTTAAATATCAAGATTTGTAACATACTTTGCGTTTTTCTCTATAAACTCTTTTCGCGGAAGAACCTTGTCGCCCATAAGAATTGTGAAAACCTCGTCCGCTCTTTCGGCGTCCTCCATATCCACTCTCTTCATCGTTCTTGTTTCGGGGTTCATAGTTGTTTCCCAGAGCTGTTCGGGGTCCATCTCACCAAGACCTTTGTATCGTTGAACATCGGGCTTGTGGGTATCGGTTGAAAGCTCTCTTATATACTCGTCGCGCTCTTCGTCCGAGAAAGCGTATCTTACCTGCTTGCCTCTTGACACTTTAAAAAGCGGCGGCTGAGCAAGATATATGTTGCCGTTTGTGATTAAAGGACGCATATATCTGAAAAAGAATGTCAGAAGAAGTGTTCTGATGTGCGAACCGTCGACATCGGCATCCGCCATAATGATGATTTTGCCGTAACGGAGCTTATTTATGTCAAAGTCCTCGCCGATTGAAGTTCCGAGAGCGGTAACAACAGGCATAAGCTTTTCGTTGCCGTAAACCTTGTCAATTCTCGCTTTTTCAACATTGAGCATTTTTCCCCACAAAGGAAGTATCGCCTGATAGCGTCTGTCTCTGCCCGATTTTGCAGAACCGCCTGCCGAGTCTCCCTCGACGATATAAATTTCGGTGAGGTTAATGTCCTTTTCGGAGCAATCCGCAAGCTTTCCGGGCATTGAGGCATTTTCCATCGCGGATTTTCTTCTTGCGGTTTCTCTTGCCTTTTTGGCGGCTTCTCTTGCTTTCTGGGCGTTTATTGCCTTATCAAAAATATCTCTTGCCGTTGCGGGATTATCTTCAAAGAAGTACATCAGTTTTTCATATACAAGATTTTCAATAAAAGGCTTTACTTCGGGGTTGCCGAGTTTACCCTTTGTCTGTCCCTCAAACTCGCAGTTTTCAAGCTTGACGGAAATAATCGCCGTGATACCCTCTCTTACATCTTCGCCTATGAGCTTATCGTCGTCTTTTAAAAGATTATTCTTCTTGCCGTAATCATTGAATACCTTTGTAAGAGCGTTTTTAAATCCCGTTTCGTGCATACCGCCGTCAACGGTGTGAATGTTGTTTGCAAAAGAGAGCACAAGCTCGTTGTAGCTGTCGTTATACTGAAAAGCGATTTCAGCCGACGATGTTCCCTGCGTTCCCGAAAGATATATAACTCTGTCGCCTAAAACTTCAAGTCCTCTTGTCTTGTGAATATGCTCGACAAATTCTCTGATACCGCCTTCATAGTGAAGTATCTCGCCCTTTATGTTATCGGGGTCGCGTTTGTCCGAAAAGTTTATTCTTATACCTGCATTTAAAAATGCCTGCTCACGAAGTCTCTTTAAAAGAACATCATAGTCGTAGACGGTAGTCTCAAAAATCTCGCTGTCGGCAAGAAAACGGACAGTTGTTCCCGTTTCGTCACATTCGCCTATTTCTTCAAGAGGCTTGCTGTAATTTCCTCTTTCAAA
>CALZLD010000117.1 GCA_945788225.1 uncultured Clostridia bacterium | reverse complement strand
GCGACGATAAAGGAGATAAGATATGTGGGTGACAACCACAAGCCTTATGTGGAATACGAGGTTGACGGACAGACATATCATTCCGAGCTGAATTTCTACTCATCGTCAATGTATGAGGGACAGAAGATAGAAATCCTTTATAACCCCGAAATGCCAACGCAGACATCGTCGGAGGACGCATTCAAAATAATAGGCTTTGTTTTCGGTCTTATCGGCGGAATATTCTTAATAGCGGGAATTATCCCGATGATATTCGGTATTGTCGCAGCGGTGAAATTATCAAAAGCGCCGAAACTTTCCGTTGTGGGAACAGACGGAACAGCCGAACCTGTCAGTCCTGCCGATTACAGCAAGCAGTACAATAAAAACGACGACGACCGCTACGGCGGACTCGGCGAGGGAATAGAATAACAATACAAGCAAAAACATACAGGGAGAGATTTTTATGGCAGACAATATGAAAGGTCTTAAAAGAACGCATTATTGCGGAGAGGTTATAAAAGCAGGCGAAACTGTAACCGTCGGCGGATATGTGGATACTGTCCGCAACAAAGGCGGAATTATATTTATAGTTCTTCGCGACAGAACGGGCGTTGTTCAGCTTACCTTCAACGAAACCACCGACAAGGCGGTATTTGAAAAGGCGTCCTCCTGCCATTCGGAATATGTTCTTATGGCAAAGGGCGAAGTCAGAGAAAGAGAAAGCAAGAACGACAAGATACCCACAGGTCATGTTGAGATTTTTGTCGATGATTTGAGAATACTCGCAAAGGCTGAAACTACTCCGTTTGAAATTGTGGACAACACAAACACAAACGAAGAGCTCCGCCTTAAATACAGATATCTTGATTTAAGACGCGCCACATTGCAGAAGAATATCATCACACGCTCAAAGATTGCAAAGGTTGCAAGAGATTATTTCTATGAAAACGGCTTTATCGAGATTGAAACCCCGATGATGATAAAGTCCACCCCCGAGGGCGCAAGAGACTATCTTGTTCCGTCAAGAGTGCATAACGGAAAGTTCTATGCACTTCCCCAATCGCCCCAGATTTATAAGCAACTTCTTATGATTTCGGGCTTTGACCGCTACATTCAGCTTGCAAGATGTTTCCGTGATGAAGACCTCCGTGCAGACCGTCAGCCCGAATTTACCCAGATAGACCTTGAAATGTCATTTGTTGATGTAGAGGACATTATGCAGATGGCGGAAGGCTTTGTGAGCCGTCTTTTCAAAGAGGTTTTAGATAAGGACATTCCCGTTCCTCTGCCCCGTTATACTTATGCCGACGCTATGAACCGTTTCGGCTCGGATAAGCCCGACACAAGATTCGGAATGGAAATTCAAGATATTTCGGATATTGTCAAGGACTGCGGATTTTCTGTTTTCACCTCGGCTATTGAAAACGGCGGAAGCGTCCGTGCTATAGTCGCTGAAAATTCGGCAAATATACTCACAAGAAAAGAAATCGACAAGCTCACCGAACACGCAAAGGGCATAGGAGCAAAAGGTCTTGCATATATAAGATGGGTAGAAGATACCCCTGCCTGCTCTTTTGCAAAATTTATGAAAGAGGAAGAGCTTTCGGCTATATATGAAAGACTGGGCGCAAAGAAAGGCGATGTTGTTCTTATCGTTGCCGATAAAAACTCAACCGTTCTTTCAACCCTGGGAGCATTAAGGCTCAAGGTCGCAAAACAGCTTGACATTATCCCCGAGGATAAGTTCAACTTCCTCTGGATAACGGAGTTCCCCTTCTTTGAATGGAATGAAGAAACTAAGCATTGGGACGCTATGCATCACCCGTTCACAATGCCTATGGACGAGTGCCTTGAATATCTTGACACGGACCCAGGCAAAGTAAGAGCAAAGGCTTATGACCTTGTTCTCAACGGAGTAGAACTTTCAAGCGGTTCTATCAGAATAACAGACTTTGAACTTCAACAGAAGATGTTCAGAGCATTAGGTCTTACAGATGAAGAAATAGAAAAGAAATTCGGTTTTCTTGTTGACGCTTACCGTTACGGTGCCGCTCCTCACGGCGGAATGGGCATAGGTCTTGACAGACTTGCTATGATAATGTGCGGAGCTGACAGCCTTCGTGATGTAACGGCGTTCCCCAAGGTGCAGAATGCGTCCGAGCTTATGTCCGCTTGTCCTGCCGAGGTTGACGACGAAAGCCTTGACGCACTGGGCATAAAGGTAGTAAGAAAAGAAAGCGAAGAATAATCCTATAAAGGAGTGTTGTAATTGGCTAAGATAAAGGTTGCCGTTATTTTCGGGGGAACTTCTCCCGAACACGACGCATCGTTGTCGTCCGCGGCGAATGTTATAAAAAATATCCCTGCGGATAAGTACGAGGTAGTAGCTGTCGGAATAACCAAAAAGGGCAGATGGCTCTATTATCCCGGAGATACCTCTATGCTGACAACGGGCAAGTGGGAAAATTATCCCGACTGCACACCTGCTATACTCAGCCCCGACCCTATCCACAACGGCTTTATTCTTTTAGGCGAGGACAGCGTTGTTAAAAAAGTCGATGTTGTCTTTCCTATGCTTTTTGGCAGAAACGGAACAGACGGCGCTATCGAGGGACTTTGCGAACTTTCGGGAATACCCTATGTGGGAAGTGGAATCGCCTCCTCTGCAAACTGTATGGACAAGGACATTGCAAACACTATTCTTGAATACAACGGAATACCCACGGCAAGAAGATATGTTGTTACGCGCCCCGACTTAAAGCGTATGGACGATATATGCTCGGCGGTTTCATCAGAAATGGGCTTTCCCGTTTTTGTAAAGCCTGCCTGCGGAGGTTCTTCGCTGGGAGTTTCAAAAGCCTATGACGCTATGGGACTTGCCGACGGCATAAAGCTTGCCTTTACTCACGACAATAAGGTTATTATAGAAGAATTCATTCAGGGCAGAGAGCTTGAATGTGCCGTTTTCGGCTCGGATAAGCCTATTGCTTCACCCGTCGGAGAAGTCACCTTTGACGGCGACTATTACAGCTATGACGCAAAGTATGTTTTAGGCTCCACAAAGCTTATCGCCCCTGCCGATATTGACAGCACATCAGAAAAGAATATAAGAGAAACAGCGATAAAGGTGTTCACGGCACTTGACTGTTGCGGACTTGCAATGACAAGCTTTTTCCTTTCTCCCGACGGCAGAATAACCTTCGGCGAGATAAACACACTTCCCCGAATGTCCCCCGTAAGCCTTTATCCCAGGCTTATGAAAGAGCTTGGCGTTCCGCTGCCCGAGCTTCTTGACAGACTTATCACGATAGCTCTTGAAAGAGCGGATATTTCAACCGATTGATACAAGAGGAGAAAATATGAAAAAAAATATAATGCTTACAATGACAAGCGTGCAGTATGTGGATAAGGACCGCACCGAAACGGAGCTTATCACATCGGGCACAATAGAAAAAACTGCCGACGGTCTTGTGGTAACATACGAGGAAAGCGAAGCAACGGGCTTTAAAGGCTCAAAGACAACGCTCACCTGCGACGGCAACCGCATTGTCGATATAAGAAGAACGGGCGCTAACAACTCCAACCTTATTATAGAGCCCGGCACAAAACACCACTGCCACTATGGCACACCGTTCGGAGATTTCACCGTGGGTATCTATGCTCACAAGATTGAAAATACTCTCAGCGAACAGGGCGGAAAGCTCTATTTAAAATATACTGTTGACATAAATTCAAGCTATATTTCGGACAACGAGATATTCTTGTGCATTTAAAGGAGAATTGACAATGAACTTAATCAAGCAATCACAGGACGAGCTTCGCGGAATAATACTCAACGCACTCGGCGAGGGTGTTGCCTCGGGCGAACTCCCAGCAGAGCCTATACCCTCATTCAACATTGAAATTCCTGCCGATAAATCTCACGGCGACTTTGCAACGAATGTCGCTATGGTATGCGCAAAGGCTTTCAAAATGGCTCCGAGAAAAATCGCCGATATTATCTGCGACAAGGTTTATCTTGAAGGCGGATATTTTTCAAGATGCGAAGTGGCAGGTCCCGGATTTATAAACTTCTTTTTAGATGAAAAATGGTACGGCTCGGTTATCGACGCCGTTCTCGAAGAAGGCTCATCATACGGCAGAACAAAAACGGGCGAAGGCAAAAAGGTTATGGTTGAATTCGTTTCGGCAAACCCCACAGGACCTATGCACATAGGCAACGCCCGCGGAGGAGCGATAGGCGACTGTCTTGCCTCTGTTCTTGACTGGGCAGGATATGATGTCACGAGAGAATTTTATGTAAACGACGCAGGAAATCAGATAGAAAAATTCGCAACATCCCTCGAAGTACGCTATCTTCAGCTTTATAAGGACGGCATTGAGCTTCCCGAGGACGCATATAAGGGCGAGGATATTACAGAACACGCAAAGGCTTTTGCTGAAATTCACGGCGACAAGTATGTGAACGCAGACAGCGCCGAAAGAAGAAAGGCTCTTGTGGATTACGCTCTGCCCCTTAATATCGCAAAGCTGAAATCTGACCTTGAAAAGTACCGTATATACTACGATGTATGGTTCCTTGAAAGCTCGCTTCACAATTCGGGCAAGGTAATGGAAGCCGTTGAAAAGCTTAAAGCAAAAGGTCTTGCCTATGAAAAGGACGGCGCAATTCTCTACTGTTCAAACAAGGTAGCAAGAGAGAACGATGAAGAAGTCGTTGACGATGTTCTTGTCCGCAAAAACGGAATACCCACATATTTTGCCGCCGATATTGCATATCACTACAACAAGTTTGTTGAAAGAGGATTTGACAAGGTAATAGATGTCTGGGGCGCAGACCATCACGGTCATGTCGCAAGACTCAAAGGCGCTATGGCTGACCTTGATGTAAACCCCGACAGGCTCGATGTTGTGCTTATGCAGATGGTTCGCCTTATGAGAAACGGCGAAGTGGCAAAGCTTTCAAAGCGTTCGGGCAAGTCTATCACCCTTTCCGATTTGCTTGAAGAAATTCCTATTGACGCGGCAAGGTTCTTCTTCAATCTGCGTGAAGCCAATTCGCATTTTGATTTTGACCTTACCCTAGCGGTTGAGCAGTCGGCTCAGAACCCCGTTTATTATGTTCAGTACGCTCACGC
>CALZLD010000116.1 GCA_945788225.1 uncultured Clostridia bacterium | reverse complement strand
TTGAAAAAGATGTAGAGGGTATGGAGGGCAAGCTTTGCATAGGCTGTATAAGCGACACCGACCCTCAGCCTATCCTTGTGCGCTCAAAGCTTGGAAGCTATGCGGTTTGCACGATAGGCATAATAAATAATGCAGAACAGCTTTCCGAAGAACTGCTTGACAGCGGTTGCGCAAACTTTGAAACGATGAGCAGCGGAAGTATCAACTCTGCCTCGCTTGTCGGGGCGCTCATTGCTCAGAAATCGGATTTTTCAGAGGGTATAAGGTACGCTCAGGAGAAAATCAAGGGAACGCTTTCTCTTCTCATTCTCACAAAGGACTGCATTATTGCCGCAAGGGATAAAAACGGCAGACTGCCTATTATCATCGGAAAAAGAGACGACGGCTACTGCGTTTCGCTGGAATCCTTTGCGTTCCAGAAGTTAGGCTATGACACTGTGAGAGATATGAAGCCTGCGGAGATAATAAAACTCACCGCGGACGGCGTTGAAGTTCTCTCAGAGGGAACGGACAAGATGCGTATATGCACATTTTTGTGGACATATTACGGTTACCCCAACGCTGTCTATGAAGATGTCACCGTTGAAACGATGAGAATAAGAAACGGCGAGATTATGGCTGAAAATGATATTGCAAACGGAAAGCTCCCCGATGTTGACTATGTATGCGGAGTGCCCGATTCGGGAGTACCCCACGCAATAGGCTACGCAAACAGAAGCGGTATCCCCTTTGCAAGACCTTTCATAAAATACACTCCCACATGGCCGAGAAGCTTTATGCCCCAGAGCCAGAATATGAGAAACCATGTTGCAAAGATGAAGCTTATTCCCGTTCACGAGCTTATCGAGGGCAAGAAACTCTTGTTTGTCGATGACAGTATAGTAAGAGGAACGCAGATGCGTGAAACGGTTGAATTCCTTTATGAGCACGGAGCGAAAGAGGTTCACATGAGGTCGGCTTGTCCGCCTATCATGTACGGTTGCAAATATCTCAATTTTTCAAGAAGCAACTCTGAAATGGAGCTTATCGCAAGACAGATAATTCACGAATTTGAGGGCGATGAAGGCGTCAAGTACATCAACGAATACAGCGACACCAACACCGAAAGAGGAAAGAAGCTTCGTGAGGAAATATGCAGAAGGCTTAAACTCACCTCGCTTGAATTCCAGTCGCTTGAAGGAACTGTGAAGGCGGTAGGACTTGACGAGTGCAAGCTTTGCACATATTGCTGGAACGGCAGAGAATAACAACAATATTGAAAGGACAAGGATATATGAAAAGTTTTTCTGACAGCTACAAGGCGGCAGGAGTCGATGTGACCGCAGGGTATAAATCGGTTGAGCTTATGAAGGCTCATGTTGCAAGAACAAAGACAGACGGAGTTCTTTCGGGAATAGGCGGTTTCGGTGGACTTTTTGCCCTCGGCAACAAGGATATGAAAGAGCCTGTTCTTGTTTCGGGAACGGACGGAGTAGGCACAAAGATAAAGATTGCTTTTCTTATGGACAAGCACGATACTGTCGGCATTGACTGTGTCGCTATGTGCGTAAACGATGTTATCTGCTGCGGAGCAAGTCCGCTCTTCTTCCTTGACTATATCGCCTGCGGAAAGAATTATCCCGAAAAAATTGCAGATATTGTAAAGGGCGTTGCAGAAGGCTGTGTTCAGGCTGAATGTGCCCTTATCGGAGGAGAAACAGCAGAACACCCCGGTCTTATGCCCGATGATGAATACGACCTTGCTGGATTTTCTGTCGGCGTTGTTGACAAGGAAAAAATACTCAACCCCGAAAGCCAGAAGGCAGGGGATGTTATGATAGCAATAAAGTCAAGCGGAGTTCACTCAAACGGATTTTCGCTTGTAAGAAAGGTTTTTGATGTAAACAAAGAAAACCTTGCAAAATATTATGACGAGCTTGGTGCAACACTCGGAGAGACGCTTCTTACTCCGACAAGAATTTATGTCAAGGCTGTAAAGAGCCTTCTTTCCGCTGTAAATGTAAAGTCAATCTCACACATTACGGGCGGAGGATTTTACGAGAATATTCCGCGCGCTTTGCCTGACGGACTTTCTGTTAAAATCAAGAGAAGCGATGTTCAGGTTCTTCCGATTTTTGAACTTATTGCAAAGACGGGAAATATCCCCGAAAGAGATATGTTCAACACCTTTAATATGGGCGTCGGAATGACTGTTGTTGTTGACAAGAGCGATGTTGACAAGGCGATTTCCGCAATAAAAGCTGTCGGCGATGACGCTTATGTTTTAGGCGAGCTTTTTGACGGCGATGACGGCGTGCTTATTGTCTGAGGTGAATAGAATGAAGAATATAGTCGTTCTGGTTTCGGGCGGAGGAACAAATCTTCAGGCTCTTATCGACGCTGAAAAAAGGGGAGATATTAAGGGCGGAAAAATCACCTGCGTCATATCTTCAAAAGAGGACGCTTATGCCCTTGAAAGAGCGAAAAACAACGGGATAAAGACAGTTGTCCTTAAAAGAAAGGATTACCCCGATGTTGCTTCTTACAGTAAGGCTATGGCGGAAACGCTTACCACTGAAAAGGCAGACCTTGTTGTATACGCAGGCTTTATGACGATACTTGATAATCAGGTATGCAGCGCGTTCCCCTATAAGATGATAAATGTTCACCCTGCTTTGATACCGTCATTCTGCGGCAAGGGCTTTTATGGGCTTCATGTTCACGAGGCGGCTCTCTCTAAGGGTGTAAAAATAAGCGGAGCAACCGTTCATTTTGTAACGGAAGAATGTGACGGCGGCCCTATCATACTGCAACAGGCGGTAGAGGTTAAAAATGGCGATACTCCCGAAACATTGCAAAGAAGAATAATGGAAGAGGCGGAATGGAAGATATTGCCGATGGCAGTTTCGCTCTTTTGTCAGGACAAGATACAGATTATCGACGGCAAAGCCGTTGTGACGGAATAGAAAGGAATTTGCTATGAGAAATATTGCAGAAGAACTCAAAAGCCTTGATTATCACGGCAGAGGAATTATGATAGGAAAATCCGAGGACGGCAAAAAGGCTGTAATTGCTTATTTTATTATGGGCAGAAGCGAAAACAGCCGCAACAGAGTATTTGTTGAGGACGGCGACGGTATTCGCACAAAGGCTTTTGACGAATCGAAGATGGTTGACCCTCATCTTATTATATACGCTCCCGTGAGAGTGCTTGACAACAAGACCATTGTTACAAACGGCGACCAGACCGACACTATCTATGACGGAATGGCAAAGGGACTCACATTTGAGCAGTCTTTGCGCACAAGAGAATATGAGGACGACAAGCCGAATTTCACTCCCAGAATATCGGGTATAATTGAGCTTGAAAACGGCGGAATGAATATGTCAATATCCATTCTCAAAAGTGATGACGGCGACGACGCTTGCTGTTTGAGAAACACATTTACATACGATAACCCCAAGGCAGGGGAAGTAAGATTTATCCACACATACAAGGCGGCAGGAAATCCATTGCCGAGCTTTGAGGGAGAACCGAAAAAACTCTCTGTTCCCGATATGGACCTTGACGCTTTTACAAAGTATGTATGGGAAAACCTCAACGAAGATAACAAGGTCTCGCTTTTCACAAGATATATTGACCTTGAAACAGGCAAATGGGAATCAAGAATTGTCAACAAAAATGTATAAAAGGAGTATGAAAAATGGCTAAGGAACTTGAACTTAAATACGGCTGTAACCCCAACCAGAAACCTGCAAAGATTTTTACCGAAAACTGCGACCTTCCTATCGAAGTTTTAAACGGTAAGCCGGGATATATCAATTTTATGGACGCTTTCAACGGCTGGCAGCTTGTCAAGGAACTCAAAGAGGCTACAGGTCTTCCTGCGGCAACCTCGTTCAAGCATGTTTCTCCCGCAGGTGCGGCAGTTGGCGTTCCCCTTTCCGATACATTGAAGAAGATTTATTTTGTTGACGACCTTGAGCTTTCTCCGCTCGCCTGCGCTTATGCAAGAGCAAGAGGAGCTGACAGAATGTCCTCATACGGCGACTTTGTTGCTCTTTCAGATGTTTGCGACAAGGAAACGGCAATTATGCTTCAGAGAGAAGTATCTGACGGTGTTATCGCTCCCGGATATACAGACGAGGCTCTTGCAATCCTTAAAACAAAGCGCAAGGGAACATACAATATCATCAAAATAGATGAAAACTACAAGCCCGAACCTATCGAGCACAAGCAGGTTTTCGGCATTACATTCGAGCAGGGAAGAAACGAAATAAAGTTTGACGACAGCACCTTCTCGAATATGGTGACAGAAAACAAAAATCTTCCCGATGAAGCAAAGAGAGACCTTATTCTTGCTCTCATCACACTTAAATACACTCAGTCCAACAGCGTGTGCTATGCAAAGGACGGTCAGGCAATAGGCATCGGCGCAGGTCAGCAGTCGAGAATTCACTGCACAAGACTTGCAGGAAACAAGGCTGATATCTGGTGGCTCCGCCAGAACCCCAAGGTGCTGGGACTTCAGTTTGTCGACAATATCCGCAGACCTGACAGAGATAACGCTATCGATGTTTATATTTCCGACGAATACGAAGATGTTCTTGCAGAGGGAACATGGCAGAATATCTTTAAGGTAAAGCCCGAAGTTTTCACAAAGGCAGAGCAGAAAGAATGGCTTAAAAAGCTTGGCAAGGTTTCCTTGGGCTCTGACGCTTTCTTCCCCTTTGGCGACAATATCGAGCGCGCGCACAAAACTGGCGTTGAATATATCGTTGAGCCGGGCGGTTCTATCCGTGACGACAATGTAATAGAAACCTGCAACAAGTACGGCATTGCAATGGCATTCAACGGAATGAGACTTTTCCATCATTAAGCTTTGACAGGAGAAACAGTATGAATATTTTAGTAGTAGGCGGCGGCGGAAGAGAACACGCTATCATAAAAAAGCTTTCCGAAAGCAGTCGCGTTGACAAAATTTTCTGCACACCCGGTAACGGCGGAATTTCCTGCTATGCCGAATGTTTTGATGTTGCGGCAACGGATATTGACGGCGTTCTCGCCCTTTCAAAAAAATTAAATCCCGATATGGTTGTGGTAGCTCCCGACGACCCATTGGTGCTTGGAATGGTTGATGTTCTCAACGAAAACGGCTTCAAGACATTTGGCCCTAACAAGGCGGCGGCTATTATCGAAGGAAGTAAGGTCTTTTCAAAGGACCTTATGAAAAAATACAATATACCGACTGCACAATATGAAACCTTTGA
>CALZLD010000115.1 GCA_945788225.1 uncultured Clostridia bacterium | reverse complement strand
TTTCATACGATTTAAAATAGTTCGCTATTGGTAGTGCCCGAGGGGGCTCCCCTTTTCGGTACCTTTTTCAATTACTTTATTGTGCCTTTTCCATATTTTCAAGCTCGTCTTTTGTAAAGAGCCTTTCGTGGTCAAGAAGGAGTACAATGTCGCCCTTGACTTTGCCGACGCCCATAACATATTTGCCCGAAGCGTCAAGCGTTACAGCAGGCGGAGGAGAAATCTCATCGGCAGAAATGTCTGTCACTTCTTCAACTCTGTCAACGATAAAGCCAATCGCCGTTTCGCCTATATCTATTATAATAATGCAGGTGCGCTTGTTGTATTCGGTTTCAGGTCTTTTAAACCTGAGGCGCATATCAACAAGCGGAATAACTCTTCCCCTTAAATTGATTATGCCCTTCATATAATCGGGACTTTCGGGGACAGGAGTAATATCCTGAATTTCGATTATCTCAATGATTTTCTTTATCGAAAAGGCATATCTTCTGCCGTCAAGCAAGAATGTAAGATACTTGCCTGCCTTTTCCTTATATCCAAAATTTCCTTTGTCTGAAAGATTCATAATAAAATCTCCTTATGTCAGCTGTTAAGTCTTTTTGTGATATTTTCGGCAATTTCATTTAAAGGGAGCTGTATTTCAACAGCGCCTGCCTTGAAAGCCTCCATCGGCATACCGTATACAACGCTTGTTTTTTCGTCCTGCCCTATGGTGTATGCTCCCGCATTTTTCATCGAAAGCAGTCCCTTTGCGCCGTCGGCACCCATTCCCGTGAGGATAACACCTATTGCATTTTTCCCCGCCGATTTTGCAACGGAATCAAAAAGCACATCCACAGACGGACAATGTAAGGGCTTTGTTTTATCCTCTTCAAGCGATACATAATACCCGTCGCGGTCGTGACGAATTTTCATCTGAAAACCTGCTTTTCCCACAACGCAAAGACCATTGTCAAGCCTCATACCGTCCTTTGCCTCAACCGCCTTAAAAGGACAGTTCTTGTCAATTCGGTCGGCGAGCATTTTCGTGAACCCCTCGGGCATATGCTGAACTATCGCGATAGGGGGAATATTTTTCGGTAGCTTTGTGAGTATCGTCATAAGAGCGTCGGGCCCTCCCGTCGAGGAACCAATCGCTATTATACTGTCTTTTTTCTCGGCGGTAATATTGCAGGAAGGCACTTTTATTTTAGCAGAAAGGGGACTTTTCTTTTCGGGGACAATCACCTTTGCGCCCTTTGCCACTTCGATTTTCTTTGAAAGCTCTCTGAAAAAGACTTCGGGGTTTTCCGCCTTGGTATCGGGCTTCTTGATAAAGTCCACCGCCCCTGCCGAAAGCGCTTCAAGCACATTGACAGACCTGCCCGAAACGATAATGACTGGCACAGGATACTGCGGAATAAGCTTTCTCAGAAGTTCAATGCCGTTCATATCGGGCATTTCAAAATCAAGGGTGACAACATCGGGCTTTTGCGCAATTATTTTTTTTATTGCAACAGAAGGGTTCTGCTCAACGCCTGTAATTTCAACTTCGGGAAAGTGCTTTGCAAGCCCCGATGAAAGAAAGGTTGTAAAAAAAGCCGAATCATCGACTATAAATAATCTTGTACGGCTCCTTTTAAGCATAATTATCCTCCAAAAAACTATCTCGGTCTTCTGTAAATAGCAGGCTCCACATATTCAAATCTTGTGTTCGGCGGAACATTCTCCGCGTGTCCGATAAAGAGATAACCTCCCGGCTTCAAGCAGTCGTAAAGCCTTTCTATAAGGTCATTCTTTGTCTTTGCGTCAAAATAAATCATAACATTTCTGCAACTGATAAGGTCAAAGGGTTTTTTATACCGAATTTCATCCATAAGGTTGAACTGGCGGTAAACAATCTCTTTTCTTATTCTGTCGCATACTCTGTAACGCTCGTTATCGACCTTGACAAAATATTTCTTCATCCATTCGTCCGGAACGCCCTGCAACATATCTATTGAATAGATACCCGCAAAAGCCTCTGCAAGAACTTCTGTTGAGATATCTGTCGCAAGGATTTTCAAATCCCACCCTTGCCGCCTTGTGCCAAAGTATTCGTCAATGGTCATAGCCATCGTGTAAGGCTCCTGCCCGGACGACGACGCCGCGCACCATATTCTTGCGTCACGGTCCTTGACTGTCCGTTCAATCTGGGGCAACACCGTGCTTTTCATAAATTCAAAGTGTTCGGGTTCTCTTAAGAAGAAGGTGTGGTTTGTTGTCAGCTTGTTGACAAACTGTTCAAGCTCGTGGGACGGCTCGCCCGTCAGAATGGTGTCAAGATATTCCTTGAACGACTTGTATCCCTTTGCTGAAACAGTATTGATAAGGCGCCCCTCCACAAGTATCCGCTTTTTTTCAAGATTTATTCCGTAATGCTTTTTGATATATTCAACAATTCGGATAAAATCGGCGTCTGTAAGTGTTATCATAGGGACTATCTCTCCATTACAAGGGTTTCGCAGTCAAGCAAAAGCTTTATCTCGCCGTTGGACTCGATAATATATTTGATAAAGTGGTTCATATTGACATTCTTGTAATCGGGGGTTGAAGAAATTTCTTCGGGGAGTACTCTTGCAACCTCTCTAACTCTGTCAACAATAAGTCCTACGGCAAGACCGTCCCACTCCACAACGATAATGCAGGTGCGGTCGTCATAGGGGATTTCTTCCTTGCCGAAGCGCCCTCTTACGCTCATAACGGGAATAACCTTTCCGCGAAGGTTCATCATTCCCTTTATATAATCGGGCACCTTGGGAACTATCGTTATCTGCTGTATCTGAATAATTTCTGTTATGTACTGTATCTCTATTCCGTAAACGGCGTTGTCAATTTCAAACTGAAGAATTTCACCGCCGTCCTCAGCGATACCCTTTGACTGTTCGTTGTAATCTGACATAGTGGTTCATTCCTTTCAATCAGAAATTAGATATAATGTTGCTTATATCGAGAATAATTGTAATACTTCCGTCGCCTAAGATTGTGCAGCCTGCCATACCGTACTGCTTGACATTGAAGTCGTTGAACATAGGCGAGAACGGCTTTACAACTACCTGCTGTTCGCCTAAAAGCTCATCGGCATAGATGCAGGCGCTCTTGCCCTCTGTCTCGACAAGAATGATGATGCCGTCATAAATGTCGGTGTATGTGGGTTCAAGGTCGTAGCACTTATAAAGTCTTATAAGCGGATAACACTCGCCCCTTATCATTACCATCTCGTTTCCGCAGGTGTCGTGGATAAGCTGGTTTTCGCGGAGCTTGAAGCTTTCCTTGATGGAGTTTATAGGTATTGTGAATATGGACTTGCCCACAGAAACTTCCATTCCGTCAACAATAGCAAGCGAAAGAGGAATTTTGATGATGAACGATGTTCCTTCGCCGAGCTTACTTTCAACAGAAACCGTTCCGCCGATTTTTTCGATGTTCTTCTTAACGACATCCATTCCGACGCCTCTGCCCGAAAATTCGGTTACAACCTCGTTTGTCGAGAAGCCGGGAGCCATAACAAGCTGGAACGCCTCTCTCTCGGTGTATTCCTCACGGGGTTTGGTGAGAATACCGTTCTTTTCGCCCTTGTCAAGAAGCTTTTCTGCGTTCATTCCCGCGCCGTCGTCAGAAACTACTATGATAACCTCGCCCGACGAGTTATAAGCCGAAAGCTTTACCGTTCCGACTTCGGGCTTGCCTGCCGCTATTCTGTCCTCTACATTATCCTCAATGCCGTGGTCAACGGCGTTGCGGACCATATGCATCAACGGGTCGTTGAGGTTGTCTATTACGCTCTTGTCAACTTCAGTGTTTTCGCCCTCGAATACAAGGTTGACTTCTTTATTCAGCTTTACTTTCATATCGCGGACAATTCTCGTCATCTTGTTGAACGCGCCCGAAAGGGGAACCATTCGTATCGACATAACGATATCCTGCAATTCGCTGTTGAGCTTGCGGAGCTGTCTTGCTGACTTCTGGAAGTTGTCAAGCTGAAGTCCTTTAAGGTCGGGGTTGCCCGTTACCATCGCTTCTGTGATAACAATTTCGCCGACCATATCCATAAGCTGGTCAAGCTTATTGAGGTTTACGGAAATAAGGCTCTGCTTTCCTCCGCTACTTCCGCCGCCGCGGTTCTGAAGCATATTGTTAATCTGTTCAACCGACTTTTTGGTTTCGGCTTTTGGTGTTTCGGCAGCTTTTGGAGTTTCTTCGGGTTTTGCCTCGGCTTTTTCTGCCTTGACGGGTTCTGCCGCCTTGGGTTCTTCCTTGGGAGCCTCAACAGCCTCAATAATTTCATAGGATTTAACATTCAGCGCTTCTTCAATGCCGTTTATGACAGCCTGAGTGTTGCCGTCAAGCGCTTTGAAGTGAACAAAAAATCCGTTGTCTATAATAATCTTTGCAGTCTCGGGGTTTGCTTCAATGTCGGCAGGCTCAAAGGTAAGCTCTGCGCAGTCCTCGCGGATTTTATTGACAAGAAGCAGTGCGCGCAGATTTTCCATCTTGCAGTCATCGTCAAAAATAACCTTTACCGTTGTCATTCCCGCAGGGGCGGAAGCTGACGAGGCGGGAGCAGACGCCGTTTCTGTCGGGGCGGAAGCTTCTTCTGCGCTTCCTCCTCCGTTTTTAAGGACATCAACAAATTTTTCTATTCTGTCGTGGCAGGGCTTGAAGTCCGTAGCGGTGTAATCGTCGTTCTGCAAAAGCTCTATTTCGGCTTTGAGTAAGTCGGACGCACTGAAAACAAGCTCGTAAAGGTCCTTTGAATCGCTTATCACGGGCTTTTCTTCTCTAATTATGTAGAACATATCCTCGATAGCGTGCGCTAAGGTGGACATATTTTCAAGTCCCATCATAGCCGACGAGCCCTTTATGGTATGCATTATTCTGAAAATCTCGTTAATGCTTTCCTTGTCAAAGGAGCCTGCGCCCTCCGTCTTGATGAGTATCTGGTCAAGCTGTTCAAGCAAAGTGGTGGTCTCATAGATATACATATCGACCATGCTTTCCATTCCGGGTTCAAATTTACTCATAATCAGCACCTACTTTTTGTATAATTTCCGTTTGACTGCAATAATTCACAAAATAGTTTGTTAAGTCTATTATATCAAAAAAATCTCTTTACTACAAGCGAAAAATGATATATTATATAAATAAAGTCGAATTTTTTCAAAATTTTTTATGCGAAAATTTAAATTTAGCCAAATAAAGCTTGAATAATTTGTTAGAAATATACAAATGCAATTTTTGAGGAGGTGATTTTTTGTCGGACATTCTTCAGATAACGAC
>CALZLD010000114.1 GCA_945788225.1 uncultured Clostridia bacterium | reverse complement strand
AGGTAAGTACACTCATATATATTGCCCGAAAGACTTTCTGCAACGGTACGGGGTGTTGCAAGTGTGACAAGTCCCGCGCCCGAGCGCAAAGCCGACATCGTTGACAGCGCCGCCGCTCCGGGCATTTTTTTCGAGCCTGCAATGTTGACAAGTTTTCCGAAGTCGCCCTTGTGCGAATATCTGTTTCTTTCGGGGATAAGTCTTTTTAGAAAATCATCGTCGGTTTCTATTATCGGTGTGACATTCTTGCAAAGAGCCTTGTCGATACCTATGTCCACAACTCTCACTTCACCCGAATAATCACAGAGAGGATACATTCTCATACCGATTTTTTCATAGGCGAAGGTCACGGTGTAATCGCATTTCAAAATTCCTTCGGAAATCTTTCCGTCGGTGCAATCTCCGCCGCTTGCAACATCTACAGCAAGCTTTTTTGCCGCTGACCTTGCCGCAAATGAAAAGCAAGCCTTTACCTGCGGCGGCAGTTCGCCGTGAAAGCCCGTTCCGAATACAGCGTCAACGATGAGTGAAGCCGAGGATAGCTTTGAGAAAATCTTTTCGTTGTTGTCATAAAGAGTTAAAACATCCGCCGAGCTTTCACTAAGCTCAACATACGCTCTTGCCGAAAGCTCCGTTGCAGGTTCTCCGCACATAAGCACAACAGTAACAGGATAACCGCCCGACGCTAAAAGCCTTGCCGCAACAAAGCCGTCGCCGCCGTTGTTTCCGCTTCCGCAAAAGAACACAATGCCGTATGACAAATCAACGGGCAGAGAATAAATCTGCTCTGCAAGCTGTTCGCCCGCATTCTGCATAAGCGCCGAGTATGATACGCCGTGTTTGTCCGATAAAGCTTCAAGCTCTTTCATTTTTCGGGGAGTAAGAAGATACATATTTTTCACCCTTTGTTTTAGAATAAAATACAGACCGCCGTTGCATACTCTCTGCAATGGCTTATGCTCACATCGACCTGCATACCGCTTTTGTCAAAAAGCTCCTTTGCCTTGCCCGAAAGGAATATATACGGCTTGCCGTTTTCGTTTCTCAGCACCGATATTTCTTTAAACGGAATGTCAAACATTCCTGTTCCGAGGCATTTCATAAAAGCTTCCTTGGCGCAGAAATTTCCTGCCATACTTTCAGCCTTAAAGCCTTTTTCTGAAAAATATTCAATCTCTTTTTCAGAATATATCCGCTCTATGAATTTCTTGTTTTCAAGATTTTTTTCAATGCGAGATATTTCTATAATATCCGTTCCGACAGTCATAAAAGCTCCTTTATTATTTTATGGTGAGATAAGGCTCGATAAGCGACCTCATTCTTTCATCGGGAGAAAAGATAAGTCTGCATTCGCCGTGTTTTTTGTGAGTAAAATCAGCGTAATAGTCGCTGTATCCTTTTCCGCTTACCATAAAAACGGTAAGACCGTCCTTGTCCTTTGCTTCCGATATTATTCCGTATTCCTTGAAGTTTTCAACTTTGATTGTAAGAAGTCTGCTTCTTGTTCTTTTTGCAACGATCTTGTCTATGTCAAGCTCGCCCTCGGTGATGATGTATTCATATTCAACGCCTGTCTGCAAAAAGAGAAGATACGCTCCGACAGCTACTCCTATCGTTAAAATTGCCCCTATCGGAAGAAGTCCTAAAATACTGAACAATAAAAACACCGCCACAGCGAGAATAAATCCTCCCGCAATAATAAGTACTCTTATTATGGTATCTTTTGCGTTGCTTTCCTTAATGACAAGCTGTTCTGCATAAGTGTCCATTTCAAAAAAATCTCCTTTGGTTTGTGAAAATTATATAAAAACAGTAACGCCTTTATCTGTAATATTTTATCATATTTTTTGCTTCATTTCAATAAAAACGCTTGCAAATTTGAAAAAAATTATATATAATGTTAAAGTAAACACAAAGACGGAGTACAGTAGTTTTCCGATAACGGCGCAGTTGCAGAGAGAAAAGCGTTATTTTGCTGTGAGCTTTTCGCACCGCGGAACGCGAATTTCACTCCCGAGTGGTTTTCCTTAAAGATTTTTCGAGTAGGGAAGAACGCCTGACAGCGTTATCGTCGGGGAAGTGACTGCTTCTTTAACAATCGGGTGGTATATAAGCAAGTGCATTACAGCCTTGTCCTGTTTGTTCAAACGGGGCAGGCTTTTTTATTTGTGTTAAAAATTTTTTTGAGGTGATAAAAATGTTGAAGGAAGCTCTTGAAAAAATCGGAGCGGAAGCGTCAGACGAGCTTGCAAAAATTTCCGACAGCAAACAGCTTGAGGATTTAAGAGTAAGACTTCTCGGCAAAAAGGGCGAGCTTACCGCAATTTTGAAGCAGATGGGCAGTCTTTCCGCCGAAGAACGCCCCGTTGTCGGACAGCTTGCAAATAAAGTCCGCGCCGACATTGAAGAAAAAATCGAGGCAAGAAAAACGGCTCTCAAAGAAGAACTTACCGCTAAAAAACTCAAAAGCGAGGTTATAGATGTAACCTTGCCCGGAAAGTCGCAGAAGGTAGGAAAGCTTCACCCCCTCACAATAGTTCTCAACGAAGTCAAGGACATCTTTACGGGTATGGGCTTTGATATTGTTGACGGCCCCGAGGTTGAAACCGACCACTATTGCTTTGAGGCGCTCAATATGCCTAAGTCCCACCCTGCAAGAGATACGCAGGATACCTTTTATATCAATGAAAATGTAGTTTTAAGAACTCAGACATCGAGCGTTCAGATAAGAACAATGGAAAACAGAAAGCCACCGATAAGAATTATTTCTCCGGGCAGAGTTTATCGTTGCGACACCGTTGACGCTACACATTCGCCTTTATTCCATCAGATAGAAGGACTTGTTATCGACAAGGGAGTAACATTGGCTGACCTTTGCGGAACGCTTGAACTTCTTATGAAGCGTCTTTACGGCGACGATTGCAAGATACGCCTTCGTCCTCATCATTTCCCTTATACAGAGCCTTCTGCCGAAGTCGATGTTATGTGCTATAACTGCAACGGAGCAGGTTGTCCGCTTTGCAAGAACGAGGGATACATCGAACTTCTCGGCGCAGGAATGGTACACCCCAAGGTGCTTGAAGGCTGTGGAATAGACCCCGAAGTTTACAGCGGTTTTGCGTTTGGAGTAGGTCTTGAAAGAATAGTAATGCGCCGTTTCGGCATAACCGATATGCGCCTTCTTTATGAAAACGACCTTCGTTTTCTTGAACAGTTTTAAGGGAGGAAAATAAAATGGATTTATCTATGAGATGGCTTTCCGATTATGTCAAGGTCGATGAGCCGATAAAAAAATTCTGTTATGATATGACAATGAGCGGTTCAAAGGTTGAACGCTTTGACGCCGAGGGCAGTGAAATTTCAAATGTCGTTGTCGGCAAAGTTCTTTCCGTTGTACCGCACGAAAATTCCGACCACCTTGTTGTTTGCCAGGTCGATGTCGGCAAGGGCGAGCCTATCCAGATAGTAACGGGCGCGCAGAATATCCACGGCGGAGAAATAGTTCCCGTTGCGCTTGACGGCTCAACATTACCCAAGGGAGTAAAAATCAAAAAGGGCAAGCTTCGCGGAGTTGAGAGCAACGGTATGCTCTGTTCACTGGGCGAACTCGGACTTACCGTTCACGATTTTCCTTATGCTATTGAGGACGGTATCTTTGTTTTGCAGGAAGAAAAAGACTGCAAGCCTTTGACAATCGGCGAAGATATCCGCGAGGCGATAGGCTTTAACGACACCTGCGTTGAATTTGAAATTACTTCAAACCGCCCCGACTGTATGTCCGTTATCGGACTTGCAAGAGAGGCAGGGGCAACCTTCAATGTCCCCGTTGACCTTAAAAAGCCTGCTTATAAGGGGGTGGACGGCGATATTGACAGCGCGCTTTCGGTTGAAGTCAAGAACACAAAGCTTTGTTCAAGATATGCCGCCGCACTTGTCAAGAATGTTAAAATTGAGCCCTCACCCCGTTGGATGAGAGAAAGACTTCGCGGCTGCGGAGTAAGACCTATCAATAATCTTGTCGACATAACAAACTATGTTATGCTCGAATACGGTCACCCGATGCACGCTTTCGACCTTCGCTATGTTTCGGGCGGAAAGATAGTTGTAAGAAACGCTGATAAGGGCGAAAAGATAACCACTCTTGACGGAATTGAAAGAGAACTCTCCGAAGAAATGCTCGTTATATGCGACGCTGAAAAGCCCGTTGCCGTTGCAGGCGTTATGGGCGGAGAATACAGTGGAATTATGGACGATACAACCACCGTTGTTTTCGAGGCAGCTTGCTTTGACGGCGCTTCAGTAAGAACTACCGCAAAGAAGCTTGGAATGAGAACCGACGCTTCATCGCGCTTTGAAAAAGGTCTTGACCCCCAGAACTGCCTTGACGCTCTTATGAGAGCGTGCGAGCTTGTTGAAATGCTCGGCGCAGGCGAGGTTGTCAATAAGATAATCGACAAGGATTATTCCGACAAAACACCCAAGTCCGTTGAGTTTGACAGCAAGTGGATAAACTCCTTCCTCGGAACAGACATTCCCGAAAGCGATATGATAAAGTATCTTGATGTCTTAGGCTTTGAAGTCAAGGACGGCAGAGCGTACGCTCCCAAGTGGAGAATTGACATCGAGTGCAAGGCGGATATTGCAGAAGAAGTCGCAAGAATTTACGGCTATAACAACATCAAGCCTACAATAATAAGAGGTATCGCTCAGGCAAAGCTCACACCCGAGCAGAAATACACAAGAAAGCTTGAAAGAACAATGCTTTCAATAGGTTGCAACGAAATCTCGACCTATTCGTTTGTTTCTCCCAAGTATTTTGACAAGATAAGACTTCCCGAAAATTCACCTCTTCGCAAGACGGTTGTTATCACAAACCCTCTCGGCGAGGATACCTCGGTTATGAGAACATCCGTTATCCCGTCAATGTGTGAGGTGCTTGCAAGAAACTACAACTACCGCAACGCAGAGGCAAGACTTTATGAAATCGGCAACGAGTATCTTCCCGTTGAGGGAAAAGAGCTCCCCGATGAGCCCGCAAGACTTGCTATCGGAATGTACGGCGACGGTATTGACTTCTATGACATCAAGGGCGCAGTCGATGAGATTATGGAAGAAATGGGCGTTTACGACTATGATGTTACCGCCTGCGACGAAAATTGTCCTGTTGCGGAATATACCGCTTTTCACCCCGGAAGAAGCGCAGTAGTTACAAAGGGCGATGTTGTTCTCGGCATTATGGGCGAGCTTCATCCCGAAACCCTTGAAAATTATGAAATCGGCGTTAAGGCTTATGTTGCAAAGCTTCTTATCCCTGAGATGATGAGCGTTTCAACAACCGAAAAGACATATAAACCTCTGCCCAAGTTCCCCGCAACAACCCGTGACCTTTCAATCGTCTGCGATGACAGTATACCCGTTGCAACGCTTGAAAAGGCAATCAAAAAGGCTGTGGGCGGAATACTTGAAAAGGTTACGCTTTTCGATGT
>CALZLD010000113.1 GCA_945788225.1 uncultured Clostridia bacterium | reverse complement strand
CCCGGCGGAATGATAACTATGCTTATCTATCAGAAAAGGGACAGCTTAAAGGGCTTTGCCGAATACGAATTCAGGGTAAAGGACACGGGCATAGGAATGAGCCCCGAATTTATCGAGCATATCTTTGAGCCCTTTGAAAGAGAGCGCACCTCCACCGTCAGCGGTATTCAGGGAACAGGTCTTGGAATGGCCATTTCAAAGAATATCATTGATATGATGGGAGGAAAGATAACGGTAGAGAGCAAGAAGAATGTGGGAACGGAAATCACCGTTGCAGTAAAATTCAGAACGGGCGCTCCCTCCGTATCAAAGGAAGACCTTAAAAAGCTCAGGGATATGCCTGTCATTATCGCAAGCGAAAGTCTTTCTGCGTGTGAAAGCCTTAAAGAGATGCTAGGCGTTATCGGAGTAAGAGCGGAATGGACGCAGTCGGGCAAGGAGCTTATAGCAAGAGCCACTTCGGCAAAGGACAGAGGAAACGAGTTCAAAGGCTTTATTATCGACTGGGATTTATGCGACGCAAACGGCATTGAAACCGCAAAGAGTATTCTTCCCTACACTCACGGCAAGCCTGTTGTGATAATATCGGACTGCGACTGGGCGGACATTGAAGCTGAAGCGAAAGGAGCAGGCATAACCGCTATATGTTCAAAGCCCTTGTTCCTTTCGGATATAGCGAACGCTCTTTGTGCAACTCTTGAAGCTGTCCCCGATAATGAAAGCGACGATGATTTCTTAAAGGGCAAGAAAATCCTTATTGTCGAGGACAACGAGCTGAACCGAGAAATTGCAACAGCTATTCTTGAGGAGGCGGGAATAGAAGTCTTTTCGGCAAACGACGGCAAAGAAGCTGTTGAAATTATGAGCAAAGCGGAAAAGAACGATTATGACGCTATTCTTATGGATATCCAGATGCCTATAATGAACGGCTATGACGCCACAAGAAACATAAGGGCTCTTGACAGTCCCGTTAAGGATATTCCCGTTATCGCGATGACCGCCAACGCTTTTGACGAGGACAGAAAAAAGTCCGCCGACGCAGGTATGAACGGACATATTGCAAAGCCCGTCAATGTTGACGCACTCTTTTCAACTTTGAAAAAATTGCTGTAAATTAAAAAAGGGTATCGGATAAATTCCGATACCCTTTTGTTATTGCTTTCTTGCAATGCGATACTCATCGCCGAGAGTGAAATAGGGGCATTCGCGACGGCGGTTTTCAAGTATCCGCCACATATCGTCCTCGTCCATATTCACGGTACATTCATAAGTATCGAGTTCCTCATCGTATGCGTAATATGCGCAGAGTTCACATTCCATTTCTTACTTGTTGAGCTCCGCCATAAGTCTTGCCATTTCAGCGTCAACCTTGCTGTCGCTTTCAAGCTTCTTGTAAGGGTCCTCGGCAGTCTTATTCACTCCCGAAATTTCTGTAAAAGCCTGAGCCTCAGCTTCTTTGCGGGCAATTTTTTCTTCCATAGCGTCCATCTTTGCAAAAGCGTTTTCGGAAGAGTTCATTCCGCCTAAGGACTGAGCAATATTTTTCTGTGTATCAGCCATCTGTGAACGGGCGATAAGCATTGCCTGTCTGCTCTTTGCCTCTTCAAGCTTTGCTTTGAGCTGTTCAACCTGGTCTTTGATAGCCTCGGTCTGACCGTGGATGCTGTCGTACATATTCTGGAAGCTTTCAACCTTTTCATCGGCTTTGAGCTTTTCCTGAACGGCATTCTTTGCAAGAGCCTCGTCGCCTGCTCCGAGAGCGAGCTTTGCCTTGTTTTCCCATTCGGCAGATTTAGCCTTTGCGTCGTTCAACTGCTTTTCAATCTGGTGCTCAGAAGCCATAGCCTTGCCGAGCATCTGGGTTGACTTTACAAGTTCCTTATCCATATCGAGGATAATCTGCTTTACCATCTTCTCAGGGTCCTCTGCCTTGTCGATGAGGTCGTTGATGTTTGCTTTAAGTAAGTCGCCGAGTCTTGTGAAAATTGACATAATAAAAGTCCTCCCCAATATAATTTTATTTTGATTTATTCTTAAAACTCAGTCCCTTTTTCTGAAAAGGGTACGGAGCAAAAGACCTGTTCCTGCGGCAATAAAGCCGAATATGCAGATAAATTCAAAAAGGCTTGTTCGCTCAAAGGAAATGCGCACGCTCATAAGTATAGAGAGTACGAGTATCACCATTCCGAGAACGGTCACTATCCAGGCGAAAATGCGTTTATGTTCCATAAAAAACAGCATTATCACGCCGATGATTAAGGGCAAAAGAATTACCCCCGTCGGAACTGTCAGCGAGCCGAAGAAAAGTCCGCCGCCGAAAAGACCTAAGGTAGCGACAGATGTCCTTTGAAACAGCCAGAAAAGTCCTGCTCCAAGAAGAATAAGTCCGATGAAAAACATAAGCAGGTCGTTTCTGTTTTTTTCGTGAGAGGTAGCTGTCGGCTTTGCAAAAATCTCGTCGTTTTCTTTCTGCATTTTCTTGATGGAGTCTTCAAGCTCCTTGATTTTTCTGTCGTTCTCCGTCAAGCCACTCTCCTCCTTTAAAGCGTTGTGTTTAAAGAAAAATATAGCACAAAGCGCGCAAAATGTCAATAGAACGGACAAGCTCTTTGCGAACTGTTCAAAAAGGGTTGTAAAATGTTGTATATAATTGCCGATTTATTTCTTTTTTAAACTTATTCTATTGATTTTTTACATAAATAATGGTACAATTTCTTTAAGTATATTACTATAGGGGGTTCTATATGAACATAGATTTTTCAAGCCTCAACCCTAAAAACTGGGATTTTGGAAAAATAAGGCGGAGCTTGCGCTTCAAGCTTATGGTCTATATCGTCGGAACTGCTGTTATAATGGACATTATCTTCACCATTATCGCGGCGGCTTCGCTGACCTATTCAAACAAGACGGAGCTTCGCTCGACATATACGGCGGAGGGTGCAAAAGCCGCCGCAAGAATAAGCACGGAGCTTTCTTTAATGAAGTCGGAAGCGGAGCTTGCCGCATCGGGCGACCTTTCGGCAAACGCGCTTGACGCCGCCGCCGCAAAGTACGGCTGGTGCTCTTATGCTTATCTCAAAAACGGAAGTGCCACAGTATCGACAATAGGCGACAACCTTATCGAATATCAGAAAAAGCTTGAATTCTATAAAACCGCAACGGAGGCAGGAAAATCCGCCGTTTCGGACATTATTGTAAACAGCGGAAACGCATACATCGCCGTTGCCGCACCCGCAGGACAGAATTCAGTTCTCATCGCACTCTTTGAAGCGGACGAATTCTATGCAAGGCTCAGTGACATAAAGCACAGCGATACTGTTTCATCATTCTACATACTTCTGCCCGACGGAAGAAACCCCTATTCTTCCGAAGGACTTAACTTCAACGCGCAGGAAGTAACGGGATACAAGAGCCTCGGCAAATTTGAGAAAAAGGCTCTTGAAGGAATCGAAGGCTTCGGCGAATTCAAAAAATCAGGCAAGAAATATGTTGCAGGCTATGCAAAGGTAGCAGGCACCGACTGGACGGTAGTTGTAACGGACCTTAAAGCTCCGCACACAAAGGCTGTTGACGGCGGAATAAGAATTACAATATGCGCAGGACTTTTAATGCTCATCGGGGTACTCATTCTTGTTTCGATAATCGTAACGCAGATTGTTACTCCCATTACTCAATCGACGGAAAGGCTCCGCGCATTATCGGAGGGCGACCTTAACTCGCTTGTCGAAGTGTCAAACCAGAAGAACGAAGTCGGAGTGCTGTCGGCTTCTCTTGAAGAAACGGTATTCTCGTTAAAGCAGTACATTGACAAAATCTCGGACGCTCTTAACAGAATTGCGGCAGGAGATGTGGCTTTTGAAATGGAAGGCAACTTCAAGGGCGACTTCATAAAGATAAAGGACAGCTTCAACCACATTCTTGCTCAGCTCAGAGAAACATTCGAGCAGATAAATATTTCGGCAGAGCAGGTAAATTCGGGCGCTATTCAGTTCTCCCTTGCGGCAAATGATATGTTCGACGGAGCAACAAAGCAGTCGGCGGCGATAAATATTCTCTCTGAACAGCTTGAAGATATTTCCGAACAGGTTCAGGCTAACGCAAAGGCGGCTGAAAAGACCGAAGAACTGATGGACGATATTTCAAATAAAATCAATGTCTGCAGTATGCAGATGAACCAGATGCTTCTTTCGATGGACGACATTAACGAGTCCTCGATGGAAATTTCAAAGATTATCAAGGTAATTGATGAAATTGCGTTCCAGACAAATATCCTCGCTCTTAATGCGGCTATCGAGGCGGCAAGAGCAGGTACTGCGGGCAAGGGCTTTGCAGTCGTTGCTGACGAGGTAAGAAACCTTGCGGCTAAGTCGGCTGACGCGGCAAAGAGAACTACAGAGCTTATCGAACATTCGGTTGAAAATGTAAACAAGGGTTATGAGCTTGCAAAATACACGGCTATGGCTCTTGACGAGATTGTTGACAGCGCCGACACGATAGGCAGAGAGGTTACTTCAATCACTCAGGCTTCGCAGGAGCAGGCAGACGGTATCTCGCAGATTAACGAGGGCGTTGAGCAGATTTCTGCGGTTATTCAGGAAAATACAACGACGGCTCAGACCAGCTCCGACTCGGCAGAAATACTTCTTGCGCAGTCGGAAGAGCTTACCGACAGAGTTTCGGCTTTTGAATATGAGGGAACATTCTCGACCGTTTACAACGCGGACGACAACCCATACCGCAAAAAGTCGTACGATGACGATGATGACGATTTCTTCTCGGGCGGATTTTCAAATAACAACGACGATGATGATGACGGCGACAGCGGTGAGGCTCTTGACGAGGGCAGCATAAACGACCTCTTCAATTTCAGCTCGGCACCTGCGCCCGCACCCGTTGTAGATAACGAAGATGAAAACGAGGACGAGGAAAAATCCGAGGACAGCGAGCCCGTAAATGTCGATGATTTATTTAGCTTCAGCGGTGGTAGTGAAGATACTTCCGAGGAAGCAAAGGACGAGGACGAAGAAAAGTCCGAGGACAGCGAGTCCGTAAATGTTGACGATTTGTTCAGCTTCAGCGGTGGTAATGAAGATACTGCCGAGGAAGCAAAGGACGAGGAAAAATCTGAGGACAGCGAACCCGTAAATGTGGATGATTTGTTCAGCTTTGGCGGAAGCGGTGAAGATACTGCCGAAGAAGTTAAGGGCGAGGACGAAGAAAAGTCCGAAGACAGCGAACCCGTAAATGTTGACGATTTGTTTAGCTTCAGCGGTGGTAGTGAAGATACTGCCGAGGAAGCTAAGGACGAGGACGAGGAAAAGTCCGACGAGGACGAGCCCGTGAATGTCGATGATTTATTCAGTTTCAGCGGTGGTAATGAAGATACTGCCGAGGAAGCAAAGGACGAGGACGAGGAAAAGTCCGAAGACAGCGAACCCGTAAATGTTGACGATTTGTTCAGCTTTGGCGGAAGCAATGAGGAAGCCGTTGAGGAGGAAAAGGCAGAAGAGCCAAAAGAGGAAACTCCTCCGCCCCCTGCACCGCCCAAGAGAAGAAGAAAGAAAAA
>CALZLD010000112.1 GCA_945788225.1 uncultured Clostridia bacterium | reverse complement strand
AATAACGCAGGTATCACAAAGGACAACCTTCTTGTTTCTATGAGCGAGGAAGAATTTGACGCGGTTATCAACACAAACCTCAAAGGTTGCTTTAATATGATCAAGGCTTGCTCAAGAAACTTTATCAAGAAAAAATCAGGCAAGATAATCAATATATCGTCCGTTTCGGCACTTCTCGGAACAGCGGGACAGTGCAACTATGCGGCTTCAAAGGCGGGTGTAATCGCTCTCACCAAAACTACCGCAAGGGAATTTGCTTCAAGGGGAATTTGCTGTAACGCAATCGCCCCGGGATTTATCACAACCGATATGACATCTTCTTTGGAGGACAAATATCTCTCATCAATACCGCTCAAAAGAGCAGGTAAGCCCGAAGAAGTAGCGTCGCTTGCGGCTTTTCTTGCCGACAGCGCGTCGGATTACATCACAGGCGAAGTCATCCGTATAGACGGCGGACTTGCCATCTAAGCAATAGGGAGGAATATTATGAGAAGAGTAGCAGTAACAGGACTTGGTGTTATTTCACCTGTCGGAAACGATGTGGAAACATTCTGGAACAACCTTAAAAACGGTGTGAACGGCATCGACTTCATCACAAGATTTGACACAACCGATTTTAAGGTAAAGCTTGCCGCAGAGGTAAAGGACTTTGACCCTTCGCTTTATATGGACAAGGGCGAGATAAGAAGAAACGACCTTTTTGTAAGATACGCGGTAGCGGCGGCTTTGCAGGCTGTCAATGACTCGAAGATTTCAGGAGCTATCGACCCCGACCGTTTCGGAGTATATTTCGGCTCGGGCATAGGTGGATTTGATACCTTTATTTCAGAGCACAACACATTCCTTGAAAAAGGACCTTCAAGAGTTTCACCCCACTTTGTTCCCAAGATGATTTCAAATATGGGCGCAGGAAACATCGCAATAAAGGTAAACGCAAAGGGACCCTGCGTTTCGTTCACAACAGCCTGCGCAACAGGTTCAACATCAATAGGCGAGGCTTACAGAGCTATTGCGGGCGGATACGCTGACGCTATCGTTGCAGGCGGCGTTGACGCGGCTATCTCACCCCTTGCCGTTGCAGGCTTTACAAACCTCACCGCTCTTTGCGAGGGAACAGACAAGGATGCGGCTTCAATCCCCTTTGACAAGAGAAGAAACGGCTTTGTTATGGGCGAGGGAGCAGGCGCTCTCATCCTTGAAGAATATGAACACGCAAAGGCAAGAGGGGCGGTTATCTATGCTGAAATGTGCGGTTACGGCAGCACCTGCGACGCTCACCATGTTACAGCTCCCGATGATTCTGCCGACGCTTCTTCAAAGGCAATTATCGAATGTCTTAAATGCAGCGGAAAGAAATTTGCTCCCGAAAAGACATATTTCAACGCTCACGGAACATCAACTCCCCTTAACGACAAGACCGAAACAAAGGCTATCAAGCTTGCATTCGGCGACGACGCAAAGAAAATCAGCGTAAGCTCAACAAAGTCGATGACAGGTCACCTTCTCGGCGCTGCGGGAGCAATCGAAGCTATCGCATCAATCAAGGCACTCAACGATAATATCGTTCCCCCGACAATCAACTATAAAGAACCCGACGAGCTTTGCGACCTTGACATTACACCCAACAAGGCTGTTGAAAAGGAACTTGAACTCGTTCTTTCGAATAATCTCGGCTTTGGCGGACATAATGCCTGCGTAGCCTTCTGCAAAGCGGAGGGTTAAGAATGAACAAGCAGGAAATAATGAATATTCTGCCTCACCGCGACAGTATGCTCCTGATCGACGAAGCTGAGGTTATTGACGGCAAGGCTCACGCAAAGAAATATATCAAGGGCGACGAGTGGTTTCTGGACGGTCACTTTCCCGACTACCCCGTTGTTCCCGGAGTAATTCTTTGTGAAATTCTTGCCCAGTCTACCTGCGTATGTATCGGCGGAGGGGACATAGGCAACAAGAAAACGCTTTTCACAGGTCTTAACAATGTCAAGTTCAAGAATGTTGTCCGCCCTGGCGACACCTTTGAGACCGAATGTGAAATTGTCCGCGTTAAAGAACCTTTTTATTTTGCAAAGGGCAAGGGCTTTGTAAACGGCAAACTTTGCGTAAGCGCTGAGTTTTCGTTCGCCATTGTGGATAAGTCGTAAACGAAAGGAATAAGTTCAGAATGAATGTAAAAGAAGTTCTTGGAAATCTCGGCCTGCTTGAATATTTTGCCGAGAAACGCACCTGCAAAAAGTGCGGAGCCGAAGAAAATTATTCGGTTTTCAAAAATAACAATATGATATGCCCCTCCTGCGGAGCGTATATGCGAATGACCGCCGATGAAAGAATTGACCTTATCGTTGATAAGGACAGCTTTATCGAAACAAACGCCTCGATGGAAAGCAAGAACATCATCGCTTTCCCAGAATACACGGCAAAGCTCAAAAAGGCAAAGAAAGATTCCTCACTCAAAGAGGCTGTCGTTTGCGGAACGGGTACCATAGGCGGACAGAAATGCGCTATCTTTATAATGGACTCATCGTTTATGATGGGAAGTATGGGAACTGTTGTCGGCGAAAAGATAACAAGACTTTTTGAAATGGCAACAGAAAACAACCTCCCCGTTGTAGGCTTTACTACATCGGGCGGAGCGAGAATGCAGGAGGGTATATACTCTCTTATGCAGATGGCAAAAGTCAGTGGTGCCGTTCATCGTCACAGCGAAGCGGGAAACCTCTATATCGCGGTTCTCACAGACCCGACAACGGGCGGAATTACCGCAAGCTTTGCAATGCAGGGCGACATCACAATAGCAGAACCCAAGGCTCTTATCGGCTTTGCGGGACAGCGCGTTATCGAACAGACAACGGGCGAAAAGCTCCCCAAGGGATTTCAGCGTGCGGAATTTTTGCTTGAACACGGCTTCGTTGATATTATCGAAGAGCGTGGCAGACTGAAATACACAATCGCAAGACTGCTTGAACTTCACAGCAGATAAACTACTTTTAGGATAAGGAAGATGAAATATGGCTGTATTAAAACCTTCATATGAAAGAGTAAAAGCTGCCAGAAGTAACGACAGACCTATGGGCGGTTATTATATAAAGCATATGATTGACGATTTTATCGAGCTTCACGGCGACAGACGCTTCGGCGACGACGGCGCTATTGTTGCGGGAGTAGGTTACCTTGACGGTATCCCCGTTACCGCTATCGCGATGGAAAGAGGCGACTCGATAGAGGAAAGAATGAGAAGAAACTTCGGTTGTCCTTCGCCCGAAGGATACAGAAAAGCACTCAGACTTATGAAAGAGGCTGAAAAGTTCCACCGCCCGATAATCTGCTTTATCGGAAGTTCGGGAGCAAACCCTGGAATTGAAGCCGAAGAAAGAGGACAGGGCGAGGCAATAGCCGAAAACCTTGTTGAGATGATGGGAATTAAATCCCCGATTATTTCTGTTGTTGTCGGCGAAGGCGGAAGCGGCGGAGCGCTTGCTCTCGGAGTATGCGACACGGCAATTATGCTTGAAAACTCGGTTTATTCCGTTATTTCTCCCGAGGGTTGCGCAAGTATTCTCTGGAAGGACTCTGCAAAGGCGCCCGAAGCGGCGGACGCTCTTAAACTAACGGCGGACGACCTTTACAAATTCGGCATTGTTGAATATGTAATCGAAGAAGAAAACAGAACCTCAGAGGAAATATGCAGTGCGTTGAAGAGATGCGTCAAGGACGAAATTATCGCAAAGAAGGCGCTCTCTGTTGACGAGCTTCTTGACGGAAGATACAACAAGTTCCGCAAGATAGGCAACTGCGAGGATAATCAGTAAAAAAACAACGGACTTTGTTTATATGCAAGGTCCGTTGTTGATTTTTCTGTTTTTCTGTGTTAAAATGGTGGAATGGAGAAAAAATGCCGAAGAGGTGAAAAGCGTTGACAGATTTTGTATCACTGGCTAAAGTTCAGATAGCGTCGCTTTGCTTTGTTCTTCTTGTTGTTGTGGATTTTGTACGCAGTAAGAGAATAAAAACGCTCACAACAAAGATTTTCAGCGGACTTCTTGCTACTGTCACTTTATACATATTCACAGATATTCTTACTGTTTATACAATACTGAATTTTACTGACGCTCCTATAAACGAAATAGCGCACAGAGTATTTTATTTTCTGCTCCTGACATCTGTTTTTATGTTTTCGGCTTATGTTGAATTTGTCGGAAATTCCCGAAATAAGGAAGTAAGCACGGTAGCGTCGATAATATGGATATTGCCGTATCTTATCTGCTCTGTGGGGATATTTGCGGGAAGTCTTGATTATGTTGTCTTTGGAAAAGGCGTTTATTCAAAGGGATTTTCGACATATTCGCTTTATGCGGGTATAGCTATTTATCTTATTGTGAACTTTATCGAAACATTCAGATATAAAGATATTTTCTCAAGAAAAAAACGCTTTGCGTTAAGACTTCAGATGTTTATATGGATAGTTGTTGCCGTGGTTCAGTTTACTCACCCTTATATTCTTCTTTCCGCTCTGGGAATATCCATAAGCACCGTCGCACTTTATTTTTCGTTTGAAAATCCGAATGAAAACATAGATGAAGTAACGGGAGCGTTCAACAAAAAGGCCTTTGATATGTCTTTTTTTGAACAGACAAACTGTATCGGTCAAAAGCCCGTTCACCTTTTAACGCTTGTTATCGAGGATAAGGACATCATATCAAGCAGTATCGGCTTTAACAGATATAACGAGCTTGTAAAGCTTATCAGCGACAGTATGAAGCTTACCTTTGGAACAGCCGTATATCGCATAAAATCCGATATGATTTCAGTGATTTATCCGAGAAACAACCAGGGCTTTAAAGAAAAGGTAACTGCTTTAAAAAACACTATGGAAAAGGGCTTTTGCCTTAAAGACGCCGAAATCAAGCCGAATACCCATATCGTCATTATGGAATGTCCCGAGATAACATCTGAGCCCGATGAAATTTACGAGCTTGTTCTTCACGGTTCAAGGTTCGGCGGTTCAGAATTTGTGAGAATGGTGGATGAAAGCGTTGTCGAAAAGAAAAACCGCACCGATACTCTCAACAAGATGATAGTTTCGGCAATAGAAAACGACGGCTTTGATGTTGTATATCAGCCGATATATTCAACAGAAAAGAAAGCGTTTGTTTCGTCCGAGGCACTTGTCAGATTTAAAGATAAAGAAACAATAGGTTTTGTTTCTCCCGAGGAATTTATCCCCCTTGCCGAAAAGAACGGATATATCATTAAAATCGGCGAGATAGTCTTTGAAAAGGTCTGCAGGACGATACAAACTCTCAAAGAAAAGAATATTCCGATAGAATATATTGAAGTCAACCTCTCCGCGTTGCAGAGCATTGACAAAAAAGTGCCCGACGCTTTTTCCGAGATAATGAAAAAATACGGCGTCAAGCCGTGCGAAGTTAACCTTGAAATAACCGAAACAACGGCTGTCGAGTCGGCGGTTATGCTTGAACGGAATATGAAGAAGTTCAGAAAAATGGGTTGCAGTTTTTCTATGGACGATTTTGGGACGGGATACTCAAACCTGCAAAAAATGGCGGAGATAAAATACGACCTTGTCAAGCTTGACAAGAGCCTTATCTGGCCCTC
>CALZLD010000111.1 GCA_945788225.1 uncultured Clostridia bacterium | reverse complement strand
AGATATAAAAACAGCATATACTCTTTGTCGGAGTATATGCCGTTTTTGTTATTCGACAATCACAGTGAGTACCGAAAGATTATCGTTATTGCCGTTGAGCCTTTCCATTATGCGAAGCAAAAGGAGCTCCGCCCATTTTTCTGCGTTTTCGGCTTTTAAAAAGTCGATGAGAATTTCCTCGTCCTTAAGATATTCCCACGCACCGTCCGAACAGAGCATAAATGCGTCGCCCTGCTCTATGGGGGTATCACATTCGCATATATCGGGCTGATAGCGGTCGGCACCGCCAAGACTTCTGAGCAAACGGGACTGGTCCTCGTCTGTCGCTATCATATCACGGGTTATCTCTCCCGCAAGATATTTTTTGAAAGCAACGGAATGGTCCTTTGTATAGGAATGAAGCTCGTTCTTGTGTATGAAATATACCCGAGAATCGCCCGAATTCGCCCAGACAGCCTTATAATTGCTGACGGCAAGAACAGCGACAGTCGTTTTCATCACGGCATTATTCTGCTTTTGAAGCATAAGTATATTTGCGTTTGCCTGTTCGACTTTTTCGCTTATCTGTTCCGAGAGGTTTTCAGCAAGAGTATTCCAGCCCGAAGTTATCGTTTCAACAGCGGTAGCGGAGGCGTCTTCTCCTCGGTTGTGTCCGCCAAGACCGTCGGCAACGACAAACACACCGCCGTTTTCATCATAATAGCTTCCCAACGAGTCCTCGTTATAATCCCGTCCGCCTTTGCTTGTGTATTCAAAAATATCGAAATTCATTACTTCTCCACTTCAACTCTGCACACATTTGACTTGTCGCCCACATAGAAGCTGTCGCCCGAACGAAGAACAACGGGTGCATTAGGATTAAGTTTCTGTCCGTTAATGAGGAATGTTCCGTAGGTTGAGCCAAGGTCTGTAAGAGTGAATGAACCTGTTGCGCTGTCAAATGATACAGAGCAGTGAACACCGCTTACGCCCTTTGTTCCTTCCTCATAGATAATAACACAGCTTGCCTTGTTTCTTCCGATAGTTACGGGGGCCTTTCCGACGGGGAAAGCCTTGCCGTTATGCTGAGCCGACATTGAACGGATAACCGCCTTTAATTCAGCAGTTTCGCTCTTTGTTGCATCTGCTGTATTATTTCCCGCGGGAGCTTTTTTCTTGCCCTTGGCGAGAACGAGTACAACTACAATAACGCCTGCTACTATAAGAATACCGACTACGACAACAACCGCGATAATAACGCCTACAATACCTGCTCCGCTTGAAGCTGTTTCATACGGAATGTTGTTCTTGTCAAGAAAACGCATAAGCTCGCCTGAGCTGATTGAGTAGTATTCCTGTTCAAGTGTTGAATAATTTGTTATGCCGTTTGTATTTACGCCGACAACATATCCTTCTTCGGTAACAAGAGGTCCGCCTGAATTTCCGTGTGCGATTGTAGCGTCGGTTTCAATTCTTTCAACGCCCTTGCCCTCGTTCATAACAATTCGGCTTATCGAGCCCTTGTGAACGGTAGCGTCCTCTGCTTTATACTTGCTTGCGCTTGTAAAATCATTTTTGCCAACGCCGGGATAACCCACCGAATATACTGTATCGCCGACCATAGCGTCGGTAGCTTCTTTCAGTTTAAGGGTATGCTTCTTGTTTGTTGCGTCTCTCAGTCTGAGTACGGCAAGGTCAACCTTTTCAACATCGCCGTAACAGTCAACATACGCAATATCATAATCGTCTTCTGAGTAGTATACTCTTAATTCGCAGCTGTCTGCAACCATCAGTATGTAAAGACCTGTATCTTCATCAACAGCGGCAATGGTTGTGAATTGCTCGCCCTCGCTTGCGGATACATAGTCATCGATAACATGACAGTTTGTAACGATATACTGTGGGTCTTTGCCTGATTTGCCTACAAAAAAGCCTGTGCCCGAGCTGTATTCGGTATCGCCGAGGCTTACTTCTTTCAGCGCCTGCTTTGTATAAGGATTATACAAAATGTATGACGCATTCTTTAAATACATTACAACAGGCACTACTCCGTCTCTTACGCTGTTGTCAAACGCATTGACGCTGACGGTAAATACCGAGAACAGCATAACAAGCATAACCGTTGCAAGAAACGCAGCAACAGGTCTTAATATTGATTTTGACTTCATTATAATCATACCCCTTTTTATACACATTTTACTATAAAAGCCGTGAAATTGTCCTGATTGGGATTTGCGTGTTCAATGATATGGTCCTCTAATCTTCTGCATTCATCCTGAACATTCGGCCACTGCAAAGCCTCGATTACTTCCTCCTCGGTCACAACTCCGCCTACGCCGTCGGAGCAGGCAAGGATAATGTCGCCCTTTTTAAGATTAAGCGGACGGACAGAGCAATCGACATTTGACATTCCCGGCATTCCGAGAAACTGCGCAAGAGCCGCGGAATCCGACGCGTTGCGACAGCTGTCGACCTCTGTTATACGGTCCCTTATATTTTCAAGATACATATCGTGGCACACATTCTGTTCGCTGTTAAGGCGAAAAAGCCTGTTGTTTCTGAAAAGATAGAGATAACTGTCCCCGACGCTTGCAAAATAAAGCTGTTCGTGAAAAATTATTCCCGTGACAACGGTGCTTCCGCCGTCGCCGTCAAGGACTTTTTCAACCTCTTCAGACGCAAGAAATACGCTTTCTTTAAGCTGAAACGCTATTCTGCCCGTTCTGTTCATCGCGTTGAACGATTCGCGCAGGCTCTTTATAGCCGTTTCGCTTGCGATTTTTCCGTCCTTCATTCCGCCCATACCGTCGCATACGGCAAACATCATTCCGAAATCGTCATACTTCTGCTCATCAAGAGCGTTTATAACGGTGAAGGAGTCCTCCTGATTGTATCTTGCCCCTATTCCCTGAAGATTTCCTACTTCGTAACGCAGTTTGTCGTTATCGGATATAGTCGGACAGACGGTGACATTTTTCTTCTTTTTTTTAAACAGAGCCATTTATTCTGTTGCACCCTTGTTGTCGGTGTCCCATACAAAATTCTCGTTGCAGAACGGAACGAAAATAAGTTTGAAATCACCTATTTCAATAATATCGTTTGCTGTCAGCTTCATCGGAACATAAACGGGCTCATCGTTGAGATAAACGGGGTTTGCTCCGTCGGCGGGGATAATGTGGAAGGCGTTGTGCTTGCGGTCATAAGCAAGTCTTGCGTGATTTTCTCTTGAAATGCTTGAATCGCCTTTAAGGCAGATATCCATATTCTCGCCTCTGCCGATAGTGTTGTTTTTGCCGTAAATTCTGTAATCCTTGCCCTTTTCGGGACCGTCGATGCAGACAAGCCAGCCCACAACGGGGTCAAAGCTCATTTTCTTCTGAAAAACGCCGACAGTCTTGCCTATGTCTGCCTGTCTTTCTCTGTAACCTGACGGAGCAACGGTAGCGCCTATTTCCATAGGTGATGAGACCGAGCCTGCAACCGTCTTTCCCACTTCGGAGCCTGCTCCGAAGTCTATGCGGTTAATTCCTCCCGCGCAATATGGGCATGTTGCATACTGGTCAGTATCGTAAACATGTCCGTTTCCGCATTCCTGTAATGCCATTTTAGTATCCTCCTTATATTATGTAAATGATTTTACCTTCAGCATCTGGTCGTTTTCAACATAAAATACAATCTTGTTTTCAGAACCGTTTGTATATACCGAAAGCTCACTCGATGCGCTCTTGGAATTTGAAATAAATAATTCATAGCTTACAGTTCCGTTGCTGTTCAGCTTAATCTTATACACATTGGTTTTATTGTTGTTGTTTAAATCGTAAATAAAAGCGAACAGATTATCATTATAAACATTCAGTACATTCGAGATACTTCCGCCGCCTTCATTTACCGCCGCTGTAATATCATAGACAGTACAACTGTTATTGTCGTCTAAATCGTTCAGGTTGCTGAACTTGACAATCGAATAGCTTTTGTTTGCTTTATTTTCAACCTTGACATAGATATTTCCGTTATCCGCTGTAATTCCGTTTACATTGAAATCACTGTCTGACCACCATCTGTAATCTGATCTGACATCGGAAAAATTCTTTGCGTCGGTATGACGAAGGTAGTAATATCCGTTTATATGTTCTAAGTAATACAAATCTTCATTGAAGAATACAAAGTTTATTCTGCGGGATATATCTATTGATTGTTCGGTTTTGCCTGTACTTCTTGAGATACGATAGAGAGTTCCCGTGTCGGAGCCGTTCTGGATATGAGAAGTATAAACATAAAAATAATCTTCGGACATATAAAGGGTATTTATCTTTCCGTCAAAGTCAAGAAGCTCGGAAACGGTTGAATATTTTTCTGTTGAAGTATTCATCATATAAGCCGTGTCATTGTATAAGAAGTAAAGATAACCGTTGTCTTCAATCAGATTGGAAAATCCGTCCTGATCTCCTGTCATATAGGTATATACCGAGCCGTCCTTAAGTCCCACTATTTTTGAGTTGTTCTCATCGACCCAGAAATTTCCGTTGAATGTTGAAAGGCCGTAACTCTGGATATTGCCGACTTTGTTGCCGATTATAACCGCGTTGGTATCGGTTTTTGGCGGTGCGGTCGTTGTAACTTCGGGCTCGGTTGTCACATCGGGGATAATATCGGGGAATTCAAAAGAAGCTTTTGAGGTTGTTGTGGGATAATCTGTCGGTTCCTCGGTTTCCTTGGAGCCCTTTGCCATCTTTGAAATAGCGGGAATTGCAATAGCCGCAACAATACTGCTGATTATCACAAAGCCGAATGCCGCCGCGGCAATAGTTGCAATAACTATTGTCTTTGTGTTGCTCTTCTTTTTCTGTTCCGTCGCTTGCTCTGCTGTCGGCTGAACGGGAGCAGTAGTCGGAATAGCCTGTGTTACCGTCGGCTGTGCAGGTGCAGGCTGTTCGGGCGCAGTGAAGTATACCTGCTGAACGGGAGCAGGTGCAGGCTCTTTGCCTTGTTCGTTGATAAGGACATTTTTAAACTCCGTCATTGACTGATAACGGTCGGCAGGGGAAACATTAAGAGCGTGCAGAATTGCCTGCTCCTGATATTCCGTTATTGCCACGCCAAGACTGCTGGGAGGAATGAGGTCGTCCTCTTCAAGTCTGTCAACAGCGTCGGGCGGTCGTCTTCCCGTCAATGCAAAGTAAAATGTTGCGCCAAGGCTGTAAACATCTGTGAACGGGCCTTGTTTGCCTCGTCTTGTGTATTGTTCCTTGGGAGCAAAGCCGTGTTTGAGGATAACATCAAGGCTTCGGCTCTTATCCCCGAGGCTGTATCTTGCCGCGCCGAAGTCAAGAAGCTTTACTACTCCGTCGTTTGTAATATAGATATTGTCGGGGGTAACATCACGATGAACGATACCCTTGCTGTGAACTATGGCAAGAGCGTCCATTACGGGAATAAGTATCTTTTCAGCCTCATCGCAGGTGATTTTTCCGCCTTTTTCTTTGAGGTATTCGTCAAAGCTGATACCTTCGATATAATCCATTACAAAATATGCTGTGCCGTTTTCTTCAAAATAGCTGTGAATACGGACAATATTCTCACAACCGATAAATTCCGCAAGAGTTTTCGCCTCCTGCAAAAAGCCTTCTTTGCCGTATTCATAGTTTTCGGTGCGTTCTCCGGGATAAGAGATAACCTTTGT
>CALZLD010000110.1 GCA_945788225.1 uncultured Clostridia bacterium | reverse complement strand
CAGCACACTGTGCTGTTATTCACTTCCGTGCCGTTCAAATCCCTGTTCAGTAAAAAAACAAGGCGTCCTCTTATGAGGACACCTTGTTTTTGGCGGAAAGAGAGGGATTTGAACCCTCGATGCGCTATTAACGCATACACGAGTTCCAGTCGTGCGCTTTAGACCACTCAGCCATCTTTCCATAATATCAAAGCGTTTCCGCCTTGATATTATATCACAATTCAAAACCGATTGCAAGTATTTTTTAAAAATTAATTCCAAAGTCCGAAACATCGGTTGTGTCGGTGTTTCCGTTGTCGCAGACAAATACTTTCAATATCTCTCCGTTTTCAACATCTATCTTGTTGTCCTCGCCCGAATGCTCCGTCCTGATAACATATCCCGACATAAATCCCGTATCAGGCTGACGAAGTATTTCATATTTTATTCCCGCCTTGTCAAGAATAGCGATGTATTCCTTTTCGGTAAGTCCGATATGGTCGGGAATTTCAATCGTTGAAGGACCGAGGCTTATCTTTATCTGAACCGATACTCCTGCCTGAACAGATGTCTTTTCGGGGATAGACTGTTCTATGATAATGTCCTTTTCGTTTTCATCGTCATAGATATAGCTGGGAACAAATGTCAGCCAGCCCTTATATGTGGGAGAATTCTGAATAAGCTCAAAGTTCTTACCCACAAAATTCGGCATCTCGTAGCTTTCGACATAAGGACGGGTTGTTTCTATTGTAGTTTCAATAAGCGTGGGTTGAGTTGACTGCGTATACTGGGGAGTGGTGCTGTAATTTTCCGAAGGCTCGGTATTGTCAACCCATTTCATCAGAGCGAGGGACAACGCAAGCAGTATAGTTACCGTAACGACAAATACGATTATCGGGATACGCATATTGCTTGCTTTTTTCTTTTTGCTCTGTCTTTTTGTGGGCGAACCGTGTCTTGTGGGCGTCTGATTTACCGCCTGTCTCGGAATAGCTATCGTAGCCGTTCTTCCTGCGCTCGGTTCTAAGTATCCGGGCTGTTCAAAAAGCTTTGTGACAAGTTCGGTCACCGTCTGTATTCTCATATCGCCCGAAAGCGTAAGTCCGCTCATAATGACCTTTGAAACATTAGCGGGGATATTCTTGTTGACGGACGATGGTTCGCAAAGATTGTCGTTTCCCACTCTGCTTACAGCCTCTGTCGGCATACAGCCCGTAAGTATACGGTAAAGTACCGCGCATATTCCGTAAACATCAGTCCAGGTGCCCTGCCAGTTGCTTGAAGCGTACTGTTCGGGGGCGGCATAGCCTGCAAAAAGTTCGGGAGCAAGCTCGGTATTGTTTGTTCTTGAAGCCGTGATACAGAAATCCGATATTTTCAGTTCTCCACTGTCGGTTATCCATATTGTATCGGGAGAAATTCCGCGATGGATAATTCCTGCGTTATGAACAAGGCTTATGGTTGTGAATATGGGCGGAAATAAGGACTTTACTTCGTCCCAGCTAAGCTCTCCCGCGTTCTGCTGTAAGTACTCCTTTAATGTGATACCCTCTATAACATCAAATGTAACATAAGTTGTGTTATTTTCGGCAAACAGTTCAAGGGCGGGATTGATATGGCTTAAAGTTCTCATCTTTGAGAGAAGCTTGTTAAGCTCCGTGAACTCCGACATAAATGTTTTATACGGCGCAAGGTTCTGCTGATTTACGCTTATTAAGGACGAGCCTTTTACTCTTGCGCAAAGCGTGTCGGGCATATATTCCTTTATCCATATTTTTCTCTGCATAACGGCGTCATAGGCAAGATATGTCGCGCTTTCGCCGTTATAGCGCAGAAGTCTGCCCACAAGGTATCTGTCGTTTAAAACCGAACCCGGCGCAAGATATGACGGAAGATGAGGGGTATCCTCAGAATATCCGCAATACTGACAAGGGCCGTCATAGTCTTTTCTTTCAAGACAGCCAAGGCAAAGTTTAAGTTTTTCTTCCATAAAAACACTCCGTAAAATAACAAATTGAACCGTTTATCCATAAATTCATTCATATACTTTTATCCATTAAACAGTATAACAGATGAACTTTTTTTCTTCAAGGGTTTTTGCGCGATTGTAATATAATTGAAACTATTTGTAACCTTCTTGTAACCGTATTTTGCGGATATACACAAAAAATTTACTTTATATACACAATCATTTGGCTTTTTGACGATATTTTTGTTGGACAAAGTTCCCGAAATGTGATATATTTTATTTGATATACATTTTCGGAGGTGAAGAAGATGAGCGACCTTAACACCATTGCCCTTTCCCACAAATTTTTATCGCACTTTGCAAAAGAAGGCTCCGTATGCATTGACGCTACCGCAGGAAGAGGATATGACACCGAGTTTCTTTGCTCTGTTGTAGGAAAGAGCGGAAAGGTCTATGCCTTCGATATTCAGAAAGAAGCGACAGACAGCACAAAGGCTCTTCTTGCCGAAAAGGGCTATGATAACGCGGAGGTTATCCTTGCAAGTCACGCAGATATGGATAAATTCGTCAAAGAAAAGGCTGACTGCATTGTGTTCAACCTGGGCTGGCTCCCGAAAGGCGACCATAACATTCACACCGAAGCAGAAAGCAGTATCAAGGCTATCGAAAAAGGTCTTGACCTTTTAAATAACGGCGGAGGAATGAGCATATCAATATATTACGGCAGAGAAACGGGCTTTGACGAGCGCGACAGAGTGCTTGAGTATCTTCGTGAAATAGACTCTTTGAAATACACCGTCATCGTCAGCGAATTTGCAAACCGAAAAAACTGCTACCCCATAAGCGTATTCATCATAAAGGATTAGCTTGTTCATTGACTTTTAACACCGTTTGAGATACAATTGAAATAATACCCTTTTTCTTTTTTGCAAGGAGATTAGATATGGACTTTGAGAACAGATCCGCAATACTTGAAAAATTATCAAAACGGGCAGGCTTCGGGCTTTGCGCCGTTGAATATGACTACAACGCAGAGCCGAGACTTTATGCCGATGAAAAAACAAAGGAGCTTTTCTGCATAAACGATATGTCCCCCGAAGAAGCTTACGCATTCTGGAGAGACCGTATGCCCGAGGAATACTTAGGCGTTTGTCAGCGCGCTTTGAAGAAAATGAAGTCGGGCGCATACACAGAATTCCACTATTACTGGAACCACCCGATGTTCGGTGAAATATACATAAGAAACGGCGGAACAGCGGACGAAGAATACAAAAACGGAGTGCGCATAACAGGCTATTGCAGCAGAGTAAAGGGCACGGGCGGTATCCGTGAAAAGAAAGCCGCCCGCTTTAAGCAGGAAAAGATAATCAACAAATGCTCAAAGCTTGTTTACAGCAAAAAGAGCGTTGAAGAAATAATTCACGGAATGCTTTCAGGTCTTGCCGATTTTTACGGGGCGGAGCGCGCATACATAATTGAAAATGACCCTGACGGAAAGACCGCAAGCAACACATACGAGTATGCTATTGAGGGAGTATCGAGAGAAAAGGACAATCTTCAGCATGTTCCGTTGGAAATTATGGAGGACTGGTTTGACTTTTTTAAGACAAAGGGCGAATTTTTCATAAACTCGCTTGACAGCGAATATGATGAAAATTCCGAAAGCTACCGTATACTCAAGGCTCAGGGAATAAAGAGCCTTATGGCTGCTCCCCTTGTGACAAGCGGAGGAATAACGGGCTTTATCGGCGTTGACAACCCGACGGAAAATACCGACGATTTCTTTCTTTTGCGAAATATTGCCGCCTATGTTTACGGAGAAATTCTCTATCGCAGAAGAACTGCCGAGGCAAGCGCTATTCTCGATGTCGTTCTGGGACAATACAGAATAGTGTATTATGTCGATATTGACAAAAACGAGATGAAGGTCTATAAAGCCAACGCGAATATCGGCGACCTTACGGGCATTGTGATGGAATACGCCGAGAACGCAATAAGATTTGCGAACAAGTATGTCGTTCCGGAGGACAGAGAGCAGTTTATGTATATGACCTCCCCCGATTATATTACGACTAAGCTAAAAGAGACAGATTATTATACTTTTGTTGTCCGCTGTATTGTCAAGGGAACAGAAACATATTTTGAATACCGTTTTACAAGAACGGATGATACGGGCAGACGGCTTGTGATATGCGGAAAGGACATTACGGGTGATAAGGAAAGAGAATGTAAGTGCGAAAACATTATCCGCTCGATAGCGTCAATTTACACCGACCTTTTTGTGCTTAATCTTTCAAGCGGACAGTTCGCGTCTTACCGCATAAACCCCGACCTTGATAACATTATGGGCGATGCGCTCAGAAGGGGCGACTATAACGAGAGCATAAGGGCTTATGTCGAAAATGTTGTTTATGAAGAAGACCGCAAGCTTTTTGGCGATATAATCACGATAGAAAAGTTAAGAAGGGTTATGTCCGAAGAAACAAAATGCACCATAAACTACCGCTTTGAAAGAAAGGGCGAGCTTCACTACTATCAGTGCATAATAGTAAGACCTTCGCTTGAAAGGGACGACTGCACCTTTGCTTTCTATAATGCCGACGGTCAGATGAGAGCGCAGATAAAGGCGCAGACCTTGGCGCAGGAGATTGAAGAATCAGAGGCTACATATCATATGCTCCACCGCCTTATAAAATCGGGAATGTGGAGTATGTACTATGACAGAGCGGGAGAGCTTGTGGAGGTTGAATGGAGCGACGAGTTCCGCCATATGATAGGCTTTGAGGGCGAAAACGATTTCCCCGATACTATTGATTCGTTCCTGAAGATACTTCACCCCTATGACAGAAAAAAGCGCGAACAAGCGATAAAGGAAGTCTTTTACGGCGAGGAAACAAGCGATATCTATGACATTGAATATCGTCTTAACACCAAGGACCGTGGCTGGCGATGGTTCAGGGCTGTGGGAACGGTTACAAGACGCCCCGATAAAAGCCCCGTCAGATTTTTCGGAATATTCTTTGACATCACCGAGCAGAAAGAGCACGACTCTCTTGAAAACGAACGCAAGCTGGCTCTCGAACGCGCAGAGAGAGCGACAACCGCAATGGGCGCAGTCAATGCGGCGATAGGCTCGGGCAACTGGAATATGGAATTCAACGAGAAGGGCGAGCTTGTTTCTTGCTTCTGGAGCAGTATCTTCCGCAGGATGATAGGATACGAAAACGAGGTTGACTTCCCCAATCAGCTTGACTCGTGGACAAATCTTATTCATAAGTTTGACAAAGAGCGCGTTATGAGCGAGTTCAACAATACCGTCTGCGACAAAACGGGAACAAAGATATTCGATGTTGAATACCGACTTATGACCAAAAATGCAGGCTATCGCTGGTTCCATACCGCAGGAAAGATGCTTCGCCGCGACGACGGTTCGCCGCTCACCTTCTACGGCGTATTTATGGATATAAACGACAAAAAGCAGGCTGAGGCAAGACTGTCGGAGGCAAAGCGCAACCTTGAAGACGCTCTTGCGGCGGCTCAGCAGGCGAGCAACGCAAAGACCGCTTTTCTTACAAATATGTCCCACGATATACGCACCCCGATGAACGCTATCATCGGCTTTACTACACTTGCTACAACTCATATCGACAACAAGGAGCAGGTAAAGGATTATCTTGACAAGATAACCACATCGAGCAATCATCTTCTGTCGCTTATAAACGATGTCCTTGATATGAGCCGAATAGA
>CALZLD010000109.1 GCA_945788225.1 uncultured Clostridia bacterium | reverse complement strand
AGGAAAATTGAAACAACTGCGGGAGGCGCTTCGTTTGCGCCGAGACGATGGTCGTTTCCTGCTGTTGCAACAGAAATTCTGAGCAAATCCTGATAATCGTCAACCGCTTTGATTACTGCACAAAGGAACAGAAGGAACTGTGCGTTCTCATAGGGTGTTTCACCGGGAGAGAGAAGGTTCTGACCGTTATCTGTTGCAATAGACCAGTTGTTGTGCTTACCGCTACCGTTCACTCCTGCAAACGGCTTTTCGTGTAAAAGACAAACAAGACCGTGTTTCTGCGCTACCTTCTGCATAATTTCCATTGTAATCTGGTTGTGGTCCGTTGCGATATTTGTCGTTGTATAGATAGGTGCAAGCTCGTGCTGTGCAGGAGCTACCTCATTATGTTCTGTCTTTGCAAGGATACCCAGCTTCCAGAGTTCTTCGTTGAGGTCTTCCATAAATGCGGCAACCCTCGGCTTGATTACTCCGAAATAGTGGTCGTCCATTTCCTGTCCCTTGGGGGATTTTGCTCCGAAAAGCGTTCTTCCCGTGAAGCGAAGGTCGGGGCGCATATCATACATTTCCTTGGTAATAAGGAAGTATTCCTGCTCGGGACCTACCGATGAACGAACACATTTTGCGGTATCGTTTCCGAAAAGTCTTAAAATACGAAGAGCCTGCTTATTGAGAGCCTCCATAGAACGAAGGAGGGGAGTTTTCTTGTCAAGCGCGTGACCGCCGTATGAGCAGAACGCTGTGGGGATACAAAGCGTCTTGCCCTTTATGAATGCGTATGATGTAGGGTCCCACGCGGTATATCCTCTTGCCTCGAATGTTGCGCGAAGTCCGCCGGAGGGGAACGATGACGCGTCAGGCTCGCCCTTGATAAGCTCCTTGCCCGAAAATTCCATAATTACTCCGCCATCGGGAGAGGGTGAGATGAAGCTGTCGTGCTTTTCGGCTGTGATACCCGTCAAAGGCTGGAACCAGTGGGTGTAATGTGTTGCTCCCTTTGATACAGCCCAGTCCTTCATAGCGATAGCCACTGCGTTAGCCACGCTGATGTCAAGCTCTGTGCCCTCGTCGATTGTCTTTTTCAAAGACGCATAAACCTTTGCCGATAAAGTAGCTTTCATAACTCTGTCGTCAAAAACCATACTTCCGAAATAATCAGATACCGTTGCCATAATGATTGCTCCTTTTTAAAATATAAAATATAAAAGGCGCCTTTAATGCTTTCAAATCACATTAAAGACGCCTTTGCCTTTTTTAAATTATTCTGTTTTAAAGATTAAACAATGCCCTGTGCGTTCATTGCTGTAACAACCTTTTCAAAGCCTGCGATGTTAGCTCCTACTACATAGTTGCCTTCAAAGCCATACTTCTTTGCGGCTTCGTCGATGTTGTGGTAAACGCCGACCATAATGCCCTTGAGCTTTGCGTCCACTTCATCGAAGGACCAGCTGAGTCTTTCGCTGTTCTGTGACATTTCAAGAGCTGAAGTAGCAACGCCGCCTGCGTTTGCTGCCTTGCCGGGAAGGAAGAATACGCCGTTCTTCTGGAGGTATTCTGTAGCCTCGAGAGTTGTGGGCATATTTGCGCCCTCTGCAACTGCGATTACGCCGTTTGCAACAAGTGCCTTTGCGTCGTCAAGGTCAAGCTCGTTCTGTGTAGCGCAGGGAAGTGCGATGTCACACTTAACTGTCCAAACGCCCTTGCCCTCGTGATATTCCGAATTAGGTCTGTAATTCTTGTATTCTGTAAGGCGAGCACGCTTAACTTCCTTGATTTCTTTAAGAGCGGCAACATCGATTCCATCGGGATCGTAAACCCAACCTGTCGAGTCGGAGCAGGTAACAACCTTTGCGCCGAGCTGATGTGCCTTCTGGATAGCGTATGTTGCAACATTTCCTGCGCCCGAAACAACGATTGTCTTGCCTTCAAGGGACTGACCGTGGCACTTCATAAGCTCTTCTGTGATGTAAAGAAGACCGTAGCCTGTTGCTTCTGTTCTTGCAAGAGAACCGCCGTATGTAAGTCCCTTACCTGTAAGAACGCCTTCAAATACGCCTCTGAGTCTCTTGTACTGACCGAACATATAACCGATTTCACGAGCGCCTGTTCCGATATCTCCTGCGGGAACATCGGTGTCTGCGCCGATATATTTTGAAAGCTCTGTCATAAAGCTCTGGCAGAATGCCATTACTTCACGGTCCGACTTGCCCTTGGGGTCGAAGTCTGAACCACCCTTACCTCCGCCAATCGGAAGTCCTGTGAGCGAGTTCTTGAAAATCTGCTCAAATCCGAGGAACTTGATGATACCGAGGTTTACAGAGGGGTGAAGTCTGAGTCCTCCCTTGTAAGGTCCTATCGCGCTGTTGAACTGTACGCGGTAGCCTGTGTTAACCTGAACCTGACCCTTATCGTCAACCCAGGGCACACGGAACTTAATCTGTCTTTCGGGGTTTACTATTCTTTCAAGAACAGCGTCCTTTCTGAAAGACTCTTCGTTTGCTTCAACAACAGGTCTTAACGATTCGAGAACTTCCTTGACCGCCTGGTGAAATTCGGGTTCGCTGGGGTTTTCCTTCACAACACGGTCGATGACTTCATCAACATATGACATAGCGATGATCCTCCTTAAAATAACTTATGTATTTTTTTAAAATGCTTCAATAAAGTAAAAATAGCATCTTTGAACGCTCAACACACTCAAAGACGCCATTGCCTTTACTCTACATTTCGCATTATACAGCATCGGAAAAGATTTGTCAACCCCTTTTTGCAATTTTTTTAAAAAAATCTTGCAAAATTTTTTCTAAACTTGAATTTTTGCCTTGACAAACGCTTTTCGGGGTAGTATAATAGTCGTCAGATGAGCAAAGGCGTTCATTCCGTACCTTATTATATAGGGCGGAACGGACGCCTTTTTTGTTTTGATTTTTATTATATTTCCACGAAAGGAAAGGGTTTATATGAAACTTGAAGGCGAAGTAAGGATACCTTCGGGGTGCGCCATTGCGGCGGTCATCTCGAAAGAGGGCAAGAAAATGTCGGGCGGAATGATAACCGAGGCAATGAAGCCTATGCACGACCGTTCAAACGGTCTGGGCGGCGGCTTTGCGGGCTACGGAATATATCCCGCGTACAAGGATTTTTATGCCCTGCACTTTTTCTTTGATGAAAGAAGCACAAGAAAAAGTTGCGAAAATTTTTTGAGGGAGCGTTTTGAGATAGTAGCGTCCGAGCGTATCCCCACAAGAAAAATCCCCGAAATAACAGACGAACCTATTATATGGAGATACTTTGTCGCTCCGCTTAAATCTATGATGGAGTCGATGCAGCTTGACGAGAAAGAGTTCGTTGCAAGAACGGTTATGAAGATAAACACCGAAATGCAGGGAGCGTTCGTTTTTTCAAGCGGAAAGAATATGGGCGCGTTCAAGGCTGTCGGCTTCCCCGAAGATGTGGGCGTGTTCTATAAGCTTGAAGAATACGAGGGCTATTCCTGGACCGCTCACGGCAGATACCCGACAAACACTCCGGGCTGGTGGGGCGGCGCTCACCCCTTTACGCTCCTTGACTACTCGATAGTACATAACGGAGAGATTTCATCATACGACGCTAACCGTCGTTTTATTGAGATGTTCGGTTACAAATGCACATTGCAGACCGATACCGAGGTAATCACATATATTATGGACTACCTTATAAGAGTAAAGGGACTGACAGAGGCAGAGGCGGCAAGCGTTATCGCCGCTCCCTTCTGGTCGACTATTGACGGCAAGACAGACCTTGTCGACAAGCAGAAGCATATCTATTTAAGAACTATGTTCCCGAGCCTGCTTATCACGGGGCCGTTCTCGATAGTTTTCGGCTTTACGGGCGGAATTATGGCTCTTAACGACAGACTTAAGCTTCGTTCAATGGTTGTGGGCGAAAAGGACGACAAGGTTTATATAGCCAGCGAAGAAGCGGCTATCCGCACAATGGAACCGAATGCAGAAAATATATGGGCGCCCGCAGGCGGAGAACCCGTTATAATAAAGGTAAAGGAGGGCGCATTCTAATGAGCGTGGAATTTATCTATCCCGAATTTGAAGTAATAAGAAACAGTGACCGTTGTATCGGCTGTCGCGTATGTGAAAGGCAGTGCGCCAACGAAGTACACAAATACAGCGAAGAAAGAGGCTGTATGATAAGCGACGAGTCAAAGTGCGTTAATTGTCAGAGGTGCGTTTCGCTCTGTCCGACAAGAGCGCTGAAAATCGTCAAGAGCGATTGCACATTGAGAGAAAACGCCAACTGGCAGAACGACACGATAAAGGAAATATACAAGCAGGCGAACAGCGGCGGAGTTCTTCTTTCGTCAATGGGCAACCCGAAGCCTATGCCTGTTTACTGGGACAAAATTCTCATAAATGCGTCGCAGGTAACAAACCCGCCTATCGACCCCTTGCGTGAGCCGATGGAAACAAAGGTGTTCCTCGGCAAAAAGCCCGAAACTATCGAGCGTGACGAAAACGGAAACCTAAAATGCGAACTTCCCCCTCAGCTTGAGCTTTCAATGCCCGTTATGTTCTCGGCTATGAGCTACGGCTCAATAAGCTACAACGCCCACGCTTCTCTTGCAAGGGCGGCAACTGAGCTCGGTATTCTTTATAACACGGGTGAGGGCGGACTTCACGAGGACTTTTACTGCTACGGCGAAAACACCATAGTTCAGGTAGCGTCGGGACGATTCGGCGTTTATGAGGACTATCTCAACGCAGGCGCGGCTATCGAAATAAAAATGGGACAGGGCGCAAAGCCCGGTATCGGCGGACATCTTCCGGGTGCTAAAATTGTCGGTGATGTTTCTCGCACAAGAATGATACCCGAAGGCTCTGACGCTATATCACCTGCTCCGCACCACGACATTTATTCAATCGAGGATTTAAGACAGCTTGTGTTCTCTTTAAAAGAGGCGACGGAATACAAAAAACCCGTTATCGTAAAGGTTGCCGCAGTACATAATATCGCCGCAATAGCAAGCGGTATTGCAAGAAGCGGCGCGGACATTATCGCTATTGACGGTTTCAGGGGAGGAACGGGTGCCGCTCCCACAAGAATCAGAGATAATGTTGGTATCCCCATTGAACTTGCTCTTGCCGCAGTTGACCAGCGACTTCGCGATGAGGGAATAAGAAACAATGTTTCTCTTGTAATAGGCGGTTCGGTGAGAAGCGCCTCCGATGTTGTCAAGGCGATAGCTCTCGGTGCGGACGCTTGTTATATCGCTACCGCCGCTGTTCTCGCTCTCGGCTGTCATCTTTGCAGAACCTGCCAGACGGGTAAATGCAACTGGGGTATAGCTACTCAGCGCCCCGAACTTGTAAAGCGCCTTAACCCCGATGTGGGAAGCGAAAGACTTGTAAATCTTATGACCGCGTGGAAGCACGAGATAAAAGAGCTTATGGGCGGAATGGGTATAAACTCCGTAGAGGCATTGAGAGGAAACAGACTTATGCTCCGTGGCATTGGTCTTACCGAAAAAGAGCTTGAAATCTTGGGTATAGCTCACGCAGGGGAGTGATTGTGATGAAAAGAGTATATGTAAATGAAGAATGGTGTCTTGGGTGTCACCTTTGCGAATATAACTGCGCTTTTGCAAATTCAGGCTCAAAGGATATGGCTTATGCGCTCAAAGGAAAGGCTATCTATCCGAGAATACACATAGAGGGCGATGAAAAAAT
>CALZLD010000108.1 GCA_945788225.1 uncultured Clostridia bacterium | reverse complement strand
AGCATTTCCTTTCTTCTGTCGCCAAAGCCGGGAGCCTTAACAGCAACGCAGGTGAATGTTCCTCTCAGCTTGTTGACGATGAGAGTCGAGAGAGCCTCGCCCTCAATATCCTCTGCGATGATAACAAGCTTCTTGCCCGACTGAACAATCTGTTCAAGAAGAGGAAGAATTTCCTGAATTGAAGCAATCTTCTTGTCAGTGATAAGAATGAGAGCGTCCTCAAGAACAGCCTCCATCTTGTCTGTATCCGTTACCATATAAGGTGTGATGTATCCGCGGTCGAACTGCATACCCTCTACTACTTCGGAGTATGTTTCAGCCGTCTTGCTTTCTTCTATTGTGATAACGCCGTCTGCGGTAACCTTTTCCATAGCCTCTGCAATAAGCTTGCCAACGCTTTCATCAGCCGATGAAACAGTTGCAACTCTTGCAATATCCTCAGAGCCGCTTACAGCTTTTGAGTTTGCAACGATAGCACCCACTGCCGTATCAACAGCCTTTGCAATACCCTTTTTAACTATCATCGGGTTTGCTCCTGCGGCGATATTCTTCATACCTTCGCGGATAAGTGCCTGAGCAAGAAGTGTAGCGGTTGTTGTACCGTCGCCTGCGGCGTCGTTTGTCTTTGTTGCAACTTCCCTTACAAGCTGAGCGCCCATATTCTCGAATGAATCTTCAAGCTCGATTTCCTTTGCGATTGTAACGCCGTCGTTTGTGATGAGCGGAGCGCCGAATTTCTTGTCAAGAACAACATTTCTGCCCTTGGGTCCCAATGTAATCTTTACTGTATCGGCAAGTTTGTCAATACCCGCCTGAAGCTTCTTTCTCGCTTCTTCTCCGTAAATAATGTCCTTAGCCATAATATTTTCTCTCCTTTATTATATATAGTATAAGTTAGTCAACAACAGCAAGAATATCTTCCATCTTGACAATGATGAATTCTTCTCCGTCAAGCTTGACATTAGTTCCGCTGTATTTCTGAATGAGAACCTTGTCCCCCTTCTTTACTGCCATTGTAACATCCTTCTTACCTTCTCCGACAGCGATAACCTCAGCTACCTCAGGCTTTTCCTTTGCGCTTCCCGTGAGAATGATACCGCTTTTCGTTGTTTCTTCCGCTTCTGTCATCTTTAAGACAACTCTGTCCTGTAAAGGCTTGATCGTCATAATGATTCCTCCTGTATTTAAATTTGATTTTTTGTGTAGTTAGCACTCAACCCCTATGAGTGCTAATAACTATTTTACTTATTTTGCAAAAAAAAGCAAGAGAAAATAGTCAAATAAATTATTTTTGTATACACACACAAATTTTCTAAAAATATTTACATTTTATTTGTTATGATTTAACCGTAAATTCACTTTTAAAATGGTATTGTTTACAATTTGTTCACAATTTGTCGTCGCATATAAAGTATAATAGATGTATAAGTACATTTTTGAGGGGGATCACGCTTATGGCGCTCGAAAAAATTCTTATTGTCGACGATGATGTGAATATATGCGAGCTTCTTCGCATCTATCTTGAAAAAGAAGGCTACACCGTTATCCTTGCGCACGACGGCGAAAAGGGCATTGAAAAATTCAACGCAACAAAGCCCGATATTATCCTGCTTGACATTATGCTTCCCGTTATGGACGGTTGGCAGGTATGCCGTGAGATAAGAAAAAAATCGAATGTTCCGATAATTATGGTCACAGCCAAGTCAGAGACCTTTGACAAGGTCTTAGGTCTTGAACTCGGAGCGGACGATTATGTTGTAAAACCCTTTGACGCAAAAGAAGTTGTGGCAAGAATAAAGGCTGTTTACCGCCGTTCGGGGCAGTCTGCTCCCGAGACTGAGTCAAAAGAAGTTTCTTACGACAAATTACAGGTTAATATGACAAGATACGAATTAAAGGTTGACGGCAAAGTGCTTGACACTCCGCCCAAGGAACTTGAACTGCTTTTTTATCTTGCCTCCAACCCCAACCGCGTTTATACAAGAGACCAGCTTCTCGATGAAGTATGGGGCTTTGAATACTACGGCGATTCACGAACCATTGATGTTCACATAAAACGCCTGCGTGAAAAGCTTGAGGGAGTATCCGACAAATGGGTGCTCAAAACCGTATGGGGCGTTGGCTACAAATTTGAAACAACAGAGGAGCCGATTAAATAATCGGCTTTCTTTATTGAAAGCGAGGGAGTATAATGAAGAACCGCTTTGTTACTAAATATTACAGCCTTTGCGTTGCAGTTATACTCTCAAGCGTTATCTGTATCGGAACGCTGATTTCGATTGCCGTTCTCAATGTCTATAAAAACGAGATTAAATCGTCCCTTTCCGAGTCAGCTCACGCTTTTTCTCCCATAATCAAAGACTGCATAGAGCAGAACGATATTGAAACAGAGGACGGAGCAAAAAAGCTGTCTGACGCTGTTTCTGTGATAGATATTATCCCCGATTACAATATCGCGGTAGTTTCTTTGCAGAATGGCACAACCATTTCTGCAACTGAGGACGAACAGTATGGAAAAACACTTGACAACACTGTAATAAAAAATATTCCGTCTGACGGTTTCTTTTCTTCGGAAACAACTCTAGAAGGCTTTTTCAATGAAAAGATGTTCTCCTTTTCACTGCCCGTCAACACGGCAAAGGGCGAATATTACATTATTATATATACAAAAGTAGAAAGCTACAACAATCTTGTTGTAAGGATAGTTCAGGTTTTTGCAACAGTTTTTGTCATTTCGGTGGCGATAACCCTTACGGTGCTTTATCTTGTAACAAGAGATATGATGCGTCCCGTCAGCCTTATGGTAAAAGCGGCAGAGCGTTTTGGTAAAGGGGATTTCTCAGAAAAGCTTGAAATAGGCGACAGCGACGAGTTCGGTGAGCTTGCCGCCGCGATGAACAATATGGCACATTCGCTTGCGGGCCTTGAAAGCTCGAGAAAGAGCTTTATTGCAAATGTCTCTCACGAGCTTAAAACCCCGATGACCACCATAGGCGGATTTGTTGACGGTATTTTAGACGGCACAATCCCGCCCGAAATGCACAAGCAGTATCTCACCATAGTATCCGAGGAAGTAAACCGTCTGTCAAGAATGGTGCGCTCGATGCTCAATATCTCAAAATACGAGTCGGGCGAGATTGAAATGAAGAAAGAGCGCTTTGACATAACAGCTCTTACGGTTAAAACGGTTTTCCTTTTTGAAAAAAGAATAAACGACCATCATGTTGATGTTTTAGGGCTTGACTCCGAACCCCATTACATAATCGCGGATATGGACCTTGTCCAGCAGATAATCTATAACCTTATCGAAAACGCCATAAAGTTTGTCGATATAGGCGGATATATAGCGTTTTCGTTCACAGAGGACAAAGGAAAGACCTATGTCGCTGTCAGAAACAGCGGTGGCGGACTCACAGAAGAAGAAATTCCGAAGGTGTTTGAAAGATTTTATAAGACCGACGAATCTCACGGCAAGGATAAAACGGGAGTGGGACTCGGTCTTGCCATCGTCCGTTCGATAATAAACCTGCACGACGGACATATTATAGTAAAGAGCAAACCGGGCGAATACACCGAGTTTTCATTCGGACTTGAAAGCGCAAAGGAACCGCGCAGAAAGCCGAGGCGCAAAGGAGCATACGATGGAGAATAATTTTTACAACGAAAATAACCCTTACAACGCACCCGAACCGCAGGAACCAAAGCACGAGGATTTTTTCAGGCAGGAAAGCTACTATGAGAAAAACCCTCTTCCGAGGAATTTGAATAACCCCTGCGAAGAGCCTAAGTTCGCCGAATTTGTTCCGCAGGAACTTGAAACCACGGGCGCAAAAAAGCGTTACAGCGGAGCCGTTGCGGTAACCTTTATGTCAGTCGTTATCGTGGGACTTTTTGTGTTCCTCTTTGCATTTTTGTATAATACCGACTCTTTTGCAAGCATTTATGACGAGCCCGAAGAAACTATATCGGAGCTTGAAGATGAAAAAGGCGGAGATACCACAGAAGCTGTTCCCTCTACCCCCGACGAACAGCCCCCTCACCTTCAACAGCCCGACCCCGAGGCTATATCCGATAACCACGAGATATCCTCGGCAAGTAAACCCTCCTCCCCTAATCTGCACATAAACGCCGACGGCACATACACCTCCGAGGGAGTTTATGAGGTGGTTGTCCCCTCTGTTGTAAGCATAAGGGCAACGCTCAACGAGGAAGGCTCGACCATATCGGCAGGTTCGGGAATAATCCTCTCGGACGACGGCTATGTTGTCACCAACGAGCATGTCATATCAGGCGCTTTTACAATGAAAGCCACAACATTTGACGGCGACGAATACGACCTTGTGCTTGTGGGAAAGGATACACGCTCCGACCTTGCTGTTTTAAAAATGGATACCGACAGAACGGACTTCAAATCTGCCGTTATAGGAAATTCAGATGAGCTTGTGATAGGTGAACGGGTTTACGCCATAGGAAATTCCGGCGGAATTTTTTCAAACACCTTTACGGGCGGATATGTTTCGGGATTAAACCGCACATTAAAGCTCACCCAGAGCAGTATCGAGATGAATTACATTCAGACCGACGCTACCATTAACCCCGGTAACTCAGGCGGTCCGCTCGTCAATGAATACGCTCAGGTAATAGGCATAAATAACTTCAAATACTTCGGCAAAAACGCCGAATGTGAGAATATGACCTTTGCAATTTCCATAAACGAAGCCGTCCCCATTATAAACGATATCATCAAAACGGGTTATGTCACGGGCAGACCGAGAATAGGTATCACCTACACCGCCGTTTCTCCCGATGTCGCAAAACGCAAGGGACTTGTTGCAGGTCTTTATATCGCCGAGGTAGCACCCGAATGTGACATCGCAAACTGCGACCTTGTGGCAGGCGATGTTATCACAAAAATAAACGGCAAGGAGGTTTACAGTTCCGCTACCGTTCTTGACTCTATAAAGAACAACCGCCCCGGCGATAAAGCCACCGCCGAGGTTTACCGCAAGGACGATGAAGGAAATGTCACAACCCATACAATAACCTTTAAGCTTGAAGAATTGAAGGAGTAGAAAATATCGGGGATATACTCCCCGATATTTTAATTTGACTATGAAAGATAAAAAGAGTATTTTCCATAACCCCATAATCGTTTGCCTGCTTGCGCTGTTCTGCTGTTTTTTGTGGGGAAGCGCCTTTCCTGCGGTGAAAAAAGGTTTTTCCCTTTTCGGCATTACCTCTGCCGATACAGGCTCACAGCTTCTCTTTGCAGGTATTCGCTTTGCAATAGCAGGTATTATGGTGATAATAACGACCTCGGTTATCGAGAAAAAATTCTTGTACCCAAAGAAAAAATCTGTACCGAAAGTTCTTATAATCTCACTTTTTCAGACCGTCCTGCAATACTTTTTCTACTATATCGGTCTTGCAAGGACCTCGGGAGTAAAAGCCTCGGTAATAATCAGCACAAGCGTGTTCTTTTCGCTGATACTTTCGGCTGTTGTCTTTAAGCTTGAAACTTTGACCGCAAAAAAGATAGCAGGCTGTATCATCGGCTTTATCGGAGTTATGGCGATAAATATGAACGGATTTTCTTCCGACTTTTCATTCACCCTCACAGGAGAGGGATTTATTATGATTTCAACCCTGGCGTCGGCATTTTCTTCGGTGATTATGAAAAGCTTTTCAAAGGACGATAACCCGATGATGTTAAGCGGTTGGCAATTTTTCATCGGCGGAATTTT